>SXHE01000296.1 GCA_005773755.1 Planctomycetia bacterium | reverse complement strand
GCTGCCGGACACGACCGGTGCGCGCAACGAGGTCGTCATTCAGAAGTCGCACCACAGCTGCTACGACAACCAGCTCACGGGCGTCGGGGCGAAATTGGTCGAGGTGGAAACCGCCGCGGACGTGGCAAAGGCCGTCACCGACCGCACCGCGCTCCTGTTCTTCATGAACATTGCACAGGACGCGGGGAAGATCAAACGCGAAGAGTGGTGCGCACTGGCCCGCAAGCACAAGGTGCCGGCGCTGCTCGACGCCGCGGCCGACGTGCCACCGGTCGGCCGCGTGGCGGAGTATGCCAAGATGGGCTTCGACCTGATCGCGCTCAGCGGTGGCAAGGCGATGCGCGGCCCCAACGACACCGGCCTGCTGTTGGGCACGCGCGACCTTATCGCCGCCGCGAAGCTGAACGCGAACCCGAATTGCGGCACAATCGGCCGCGCGCTCAAGGTCGGCAAGGAGGACATGGTCGCGCTGTTGGCCGCTGTCGAGCGGTTCGTGAAGCTCGATCCGGTCGCGGAGCAGAAGGAGTACGAGCGAAAGATCGCGATCATCGAGAAGGCCGTGAAGGGCATCGCGTCGGTGGAGTGCGAGCGGATCACGCCGGAGATCGCGAACCACTACCCGCACCTTCAGGTGTCGTGGGACGAGAAGAGGCTGAAGGTCACTCGCGCCGCGGTCACGAAGGCGCTCGCCGACGGTGACCCGTCGGTCCGCATCGGCCGCGTGTCCGGCACCGGGGAGAAGGGCATCCTGTTCGCCGTTCACACGCTGCAAGAGGGTGAAGCGGAAGTGATCGCGAAGCGCCTGGCGGAGATTCTGAAGGGCTGACGGCGCAAGGCCGGCGTGCGCCGGCCGTGCGCCGGGGTCGCTTACGGCAGTAGAACGGTCTTCAGGTCGCCGGTCTTGTTCAGCGTGATCGCGCGGCCGGCGTCGAGCTTATCGAGCTGCACCACGTCCTTGAGTTCCGTGATGCTCTCGTACTTGACGCCGGCTACGCCCGTCCGGGCAACAATCGGCTCGGCCTTCTCGAAATCCGTCGTGGGCATCTTCAGGATGCCGTGCTTGGTGTTGGCGATGAGCAGGTAATCCTTGCCGCCCTTCGTGTACACGATCATGTCCAGCGGCTGGTTGCCGTTACCGAGTTCGGCGATGGTCGTGCCCTTCACCTTGCTGCCCGGCTTCAGGTCGGACAGGGGAATCTTCACGAGCGGGGTGCACGTGTACGCGGCCATGATGTTGTCTTCCTTGCCGATCTTGTAGGCCACGAACGTGCGGATCGGGGCGTTCGTTTCGAGCTTGCCGTGCGCGCCGTGGTAAATCTGGATGCCCGCGCCCTTGTCCGCGTCCTTGAACGGGAACGGGATCACGCGGAGCGTGCTGGCGAACTCCTCGCTCGACAGCCCGGCGACGATCAGTTTGCCGTTCACGAAGGCCATCTGGGTGATGACCGCCGAGCCGCCCTTGCCGCCCGCGCTCGGGTTCGGAATCTTCACGCTGGCGAACGGGATGTCCTTGAGCGACACGGCGCTCACGGTCCCGTCGCGGGCGACCTTGAGGAGCGCGGGCGTGCCGGCCCCGGTGCCGCGCGTGGCGCTCACGTACACGTTGCCCGACGACGGGTTCACCTTCATGTCCGTGATCCGCACGCCGTCCGTCACGCCCAGCGCGGCGGCAACTTTGGAGTCGAGCTTCTCGACGTTCAGGTCCTTCTCGCCGGCGGACTTGGTGTCGCCCGTGTCGATGGCATAGATCGTCGCAGCGGCGGAATCGCCGACAAACAGCAGCCCTTTCGGGCCGAACGCCAGCGTCGTCGCCGACTTCAGTTCCGGGGTGCCTTTGGTCAGGCCGTCGTCGGCCCGGCCCACGGCCGCAGACGCCAGTACCGCGGCGGCCACAAGCAGCTTGGTGCGCATCACGAACCTCGTTTTGGTTCCCGCCCCGCGCGCCCTCGCGGCGGTGCGTAATATGGGGAGGCGAACCGGGGCGCGAGCCGGCCCCGGAAGGTGCATCATCCGGCGCATCGCGTAGGATGCAAGGAGAAACGGGTGAGAGTTTTCGGTGGTCGGTTGTCCGTCGTTGAGAGGGTTCCCACGGGCCGAGGACCGCGAGCGTTCATGTCCGACACTCTGGCCGCGCTCGAAGCGGCGATCATCGACGCCCCGACCGACCGCACGGTGCGGCTGGTTTACGCGGACGCCCTCGACGAGAGCGGCGACCCGACGAGTGCGCGCCGCGCGGAGTTCATCCGTAACCACATCGAACTCGAAGCGCTCCCGGCCGACGATGCGCGCCGCACGGCCCTCGTCGAACGGTGCGACGACCTGTTCGCGGAGCACTGGATCGACTGGTGGCGGCCGGTGTGCGCGGCCGTCGGCCTGCCGGCCCCGTTCGCCCCGAAGCGGGTCCGGCGCGGCGCGCGGCACGCGCTCGGCGTACCCTACGAGCGGGCCACCGACTCGCCCGGCGTTTACTCGATCACTGCCAACGACCACGGCTTCACGGCCCAGTTCATCGCCGGGTTCCCCGAACTGCTCTCGGTTTCCGGGTTCACGCACGACGCGCTCAACAGGCCCTTCGCGAACTGGTTCGCCGCCGCACCGTTCTGCCGGCTGCGGCTCGGGCCCGAACTGACCGAGTTCGAGTGGGCGACCGTGGACGGTCCGCACCTCTCCTGGCTGTCGGAACTGGTACTCGACCGGCTCTCTCTAGGCATTGCGACACACGCCGTCCGCTCGGACCACCTGCGCGGGCTGACCGCGCTGAAAGTGCTGCCGATGCACCCGGCTGCGACCGTTATGCGTGCCCTCGTTCACAAGCCGACATGGGCCAAGCTCCAATCGCTGACGCTCACCGGCGTCACCGCGCCGGACGCGATTCAAGCGCTCGCGGACCATTGCACACTGGAGTTGGAATCCCTGTCGCTGGCGATGAGCGAGGTGCCGGAGCCGCCGGCCGCGACCGGGTTCACCGGCGCGATCGGGGCGATGCTCTCGGAAATGCTGACGCGGTTCTTCAGCAGCCACCCGCTGCCGCCCGGTCCGATCCGCTGGCCGGACTATTGGCCCGCGCTCGCGGCCCTCACCCGCGCCCCGTTCCTGCGCCGCCTGCGCACGCTCCAACTGACCGACGCCGGCCCCTCGTCGACCGTTTTTGGCGGGCTGCTGGCCCGGCTCGAACTGACCGAATCGCCGGCCGCGCCGGACCCGGACGCGATGTTCCCCGACGCGCTAATTCGGTCGTTGGCCGACGGGCTGAACCCGGATAGGCTGGTAAGACTGGAACTGCCCGCCGCGCGGCTCTCGCCCGCGGCCCGCGCCGACCTGACCCACCGCTTCGGCCCGCGCTTCGTTCCGGCCTGAACTACACGAGGAACCCGCGATGCGACTGTGTACCGTGTTCGCCCTGGCCGCGTTCGTGCTCGCCCCGCTCGCGACCGGCGAGGACAAGAAGCAGACGCGCCCGCCGCTCGACTCGAAAGAGTGGAAGGTGCAGAAGTCCGGCCTCGAAATCTGGGACGTAAAAGAAGGGACGGGCGACGCGGCCACGCTCGCGGACGAAGTGACCGTTCACTACACCGGCTGGCTGACCGACGAGAAGGCGACCGAGTTCGACAGCAGCCGCACCGAGAAGGAGCCGATCAAGTTCAAGCTAAAGGGGCTAATCAAGGGCTGGCAGGAAGGCATTCCGGGCATGAAGCCGGGCGGCATCCGCCGACTCAAGGTGCCCGCCGCGCTCGGCTACGGCGACCGCAAAGCGGGCGACATCCCGGCCGGCTCCGTGCTCGTCTTCGAGATCGAACTGATCGCCACGAAGTCGCCCCCGAGCGCGAAGCTCGCGCGCCCGAAACTGGACGCGAAGGAGTGGAAGAAGCTCGCCTCCGGCCTCGAAATCTGGGACGTGAAAGAGGGGAAGGGCGACGCCGCCAAGCTCGAATCGACCATCACGATCCACTACACCGGCTGGCTCACCGACGACAAGGTGACGGTGTTCGACAGCAGCCTGGACCGCGACCGGAAGGCGACGTTCCCGCTGGAAGACCTCATCCCCGGCTGGAAAGAAGGCATTCCCGGCATGAAGCCCGGCGGCGTGCGCCGGCTCAAGATTCCCGCCGATCTCGCCTACGGGGAGAAGGGCCGGCCCGGCATCCCGGCCAACTCCGTGCTCGTGTTCGAGATCGAGCTGTTCGAGGTCAAGTGAGGCCACGACGCCACAGGGGAGGAAAGACGATGGGCATGACGAACGTCTGCGTGCTGATCGCGCTCGCGTGTGCCCCGTTCGCCGCGGGCGCGCCCGTGCCGACGCACCTGATGCCGAAGGGCGATGCGAAGGGCTGGCAGAAGCGCGAGTCCGGGCTGGAGGTGATGGAGGTCAAAGTGGGCGCGGGCGAGCCGGTGAAGCCGGGCGCGAATGTCGTGGTTCATTACACCGGCTGGCTCACCGACGAAAAGGGCACGAAGTTCGACAGCAGCCGGGACCGCGGAATGAGGGCCGAGTTCCCGCTAACCGGCCTCATCAAGGGCTGGCAGGAGGGCATGGTCGGGATGAAGCCGGGCGGCGTCCGCAAGTTGAAGATCCCCGCGCACCTTGGCTACGGTGAGCGCGGCGCGGGAGCCTCCGTTCCGCCCAAAGCCGTGCTCGTGTTCGAGATCGAGTTGTTCGAAGCCAAGTAACCAGGAGACGGACCAATGCAGATGCCAGATGTCAACGCGACGGAGTGGGTCAAGCGCCCGTCCGGGCTGGAAGTGTGGGACGCGACCGAGGGCACCGGGGACGCGGTGAAGGCCGGCGCGACCGTGACCGTTCACTACACCGGCTGGCTCACGGACGGCACCAAGTTCGACAGCAGCGTGGACCGCGGGAAGACGATCACGTTCCCGCTCAGCGGGGTGATCGCGGGGTGGCAGGAGGGCATCCCGGGCATGAAGCCGGGTGGCGTCCGCCGGCTCAAGATCCCCGCGAACCTGGGCTACGGCGCGCGCGGCGCGCCCGGCGCGATCCCGCCCAACGCCACGCTCATCTTCGAGGTACAGATGGTGTCGGCGAAGTAGGGGGCGGAAGCGAGCGGTGCGGCGTCAGCCCGCCGGTAGTTACCCAACTGAGACGCGCTAACCGTGTCTGAATTGTGTAACTACCGGCGG
>SXHE01000295.1 GCA_005773755.1 Planctomycetia bacterium | reverse complement strand
GGTTCGGCGGCGGCAAGGGCGGCGGCGCAAAGGGCACAACCGGCGTCAGCGGCTCCGACGCTCACGGCGGCGGGGGCGGTGGTGCCGGCCTCGGCGGCGCGGTCTTCATCCTGAACGGCACCGTCACCGTCGTGAACAGCACGTTCGCCGACAACAGCGCGCTCGGCGGCGCGTCCGGCATCGACTCGGGCAGCGACCCCAGCAGTCCGCCGGGCCACGGCGAGGGGAACGGCGGCGGCCTGTTCAACCTGAACGGCACTGTGAGCGTCACGAACAGCACGTTCAGCGGCAACATCGCGAAGAACGGGAAGGCCGCGCCGGAGAACTCCTCTGGCGGCGCGATCTTCGCGCTGGCGCACGAAGCTGGGGCCGGCGTCACCGCGGCCGACGTAACCCTTACACTCACGAACACGATCCTCGCCAACTCGGACGCGCTACAAGACCTGTGGATGGAGTCGCGCGACGGGTTCGGCGGCGGCACCGTGACCGTCACCTACACGACCTCCATCGTCGAATCGCGGGCGAACCTCGAGGGCACCGCGGACGAGGTCGGCACACCGACAGAAGCCGACCCGGCGCTCGGCGCGCTCGCGGACAACGGCGGCCCGACCAAGACCTTCCTGCCCGACACCGGCAGCGCCGCCATCGGGACCGGCACCGCGAGCGGCGCGCCGAACCTCGACCAGCGCGGCCAGAGCCGCGGCAGCACGGTCGATATCGGCTCCGTGCAAGTGACGGAACCCGCGCTCTCGGCTGACGACGACAACGTCACGGTACACGAGAACGGCCCGGCCCGAGCCGTTAACGTGCTGAGCAACGATTCCCCCGGCACGCACGTCACGCGGGTCGCCGGACAAGACGTTTCCACCGGTCAGACTGTCACGCTCCCCTCCGGGGCCACGGTCACGCTCCTCGCCGACGGCACGCTCCGCTACAACCCGAACGGCAAGTTCGAGTCGCTCGGCACCGGCGCGACCGGGAGCGACACCTTCGGCTACACGATCTCCGATCAGGGTTCGGACGTGGACCCGATCACCCTGTGGGACGACTTCCTCGATAGCGACATGGCGAACGACCTGGGCACCGGTCACGCGACCGACGGCATCCCCCTCGTCGGTAAGGACGCCAACCAGGGCGACGTTAACAAGGGCACTGAGGCGCTGACTGCGGCTGTCGAACAGGTGTACGTCATCACGGGTCGGGGCAAAGACCCCGGCACCACGGTCGATCCCGACGACGACGACGGCGACAGCTTCAACTTCACCGTCGCCGCGGGGCATGAGTTCGATTTCCGCCTCGAAGCGACCAGCGGCAGCGAGTCACAGTTCAAGTGGCTGTACACCGCCCACGACTTCGGCGGCTCGGCCTTGACCGAGTTCACGAGCCAACCGTTGGCGGCGACCGGCAACGCCGCCGGCGACTACTCGGCGCGCATGTTCTATTCGGGCAGCGGGTTCTGGAAGGCCACGATCACCGTTCGCAGCACCGGCGGCGGTGGCGGCGGGCAAACCGCGAACGGTAACGTTTCCGTCTCCGTCACCGGCTCGAACGACGCGCCGGCCGTGAACGCGAACACCTTCACGCCCGATGAGAACCTCGCCAACGGCTCGGTTGTGGGCACGGTCACGGCCGACGACGCGGAGGGCCACACGCTCGCCTACACAATCACCGCGGGCAACAGTTCCGGGGCGTTCGCGATCAATTCGACCACCGGCGTCGTGACGGTCGCGGACGCCACGAAGCTCGACTTCGAGGCGACGCCCGCGTTCGCGCTCACGGTGCAGGCGACCGACAACGACGGCACCCCGGCCAGTGGCAGCGCGACGATCACCATCAACCTGACCGACGTGAACGAGCCGCTGCCGCCGGTTCCGGTCGCGCCGCCGCTGCCGGTGCTGCCGTCCGACGTGCCGGAGCCGGTGTTCCTGCTGCCGGGCGCGGCGGGCACGTTCCAGGACATGCCCCCGGCCCCGACCGGAACGCCGGCCGCGGTCGCCGTCAACAACCTGTACCAGTCGATCCTCGGACGGCTCGCGGACCCGGTCGGGCTGACGAACTTCCAGGGAATGCTACAGTTCGGCGTCTCCGCGCAGGAGGTCGCTCGCATCATCTGGAACTCGCCGGAGCACCGGGCGCAGCAGGTTCGCGAACTATATCTGGCGATCCTCGGGCGCGAGGCCGATGCCGCGGGCCTGGCGGGTTGGACCGCGCAACTCGTGAGCGGCATGAGCGAAGAGTGGGTGGCCGAACAACTGCTGAACTCGTCGGAGTTCTTCGCGGCGCTCGGCCCGGCGGGCGTAGTGCAGAAGCTCTACAACGTGATCCTCGGCCGGTTCGCGAGCGAGCAGGAAGTGCAGAACCAGGTTGCCGCATCCGGCGGGAACCTGCTCGGTGCGATCCGCGCGGTTCTGTATTCGGACGAGGCCCGCGTGCGGCTGATCGGCGGGCTGTACGAGGGTTACCTGAACCGCGAAGCCGACGCCGCCGGTGTCGCCGGGCTGCTCGCGTACACGCACTCGTCGGCGTACTCGCTCTTCGGGCTGATGTCGTTCATCGTCACGTCGGGCGAGTTCGCGGCGAAGGCCGAGTTGCGCGATCCGCTGGGCGTGCTGTGACGTTCCGGCGGTCGCGGCTCACAGCTCCACACGATCCGCGCGCGTGTCGTTCGCCCCGAACCACGCGCACGGATCGACGCGGTAATACGCGCCGAGCAGATCGTACAGCTCCGCGTGCAGCGCCTTCAGATCGTGCGGGCGGCAGTAGAACGCTTCCGTCACGTCGGCGAAGAACTCCGCCTCGTCGTCGGCCGCGTGCGGCGTGAAGAAGGTGTCGCGCTCCTCGCGGATCGCGCGCCGGTGGTCCGCGAACGCCACCGCCATCACGTACTTCCAGCGCGACTCCAGCGCCGCACTGCCGAGCGCCGGCGTGCCCACCGACGCGCCGTCGACGAAGTCGAGCTGGTGCGCGAACTCGTGGATC
>SXHE01000294.1 GCA_005773755.1 Planctomycetia bacterium | reverse complement strand
CGTGACGACGGCCTTACCGTTGTGCCCGTGCAGGTGCCGGCACTTGCCGGCGTAGTTCAACAGCCGGTGGCCGTAGCAGAAGTGGACCTCTTTCGTCACCCGAAACATCGTCACCCCGCGTATTGGGTCGGGTCGCTCACGCCGGCTTCGCGGAAGCCGAGTTTGCGCTCCGCGCACTTGTTGCACTCTCCGCAGTGTACACCGCCGACGGTGGGGCGGATGCACGAGAACGTATGCTCCAGCGGCAGCCCCCGCCCGCGGCGCAGCACGTCGACCTTGTGAAGGTCCGCGTACGGCCGCAGCACGCGGACGCTCCCACCGACAGAGGTGCTCACGATCCGCGCGAAGCCGTCGTAGAAATCGGGCGTCGCGTCGGGGAACGGGTTCGAGCCGAGCGGCGCGGTCGCGATTTCCGGCACGCCGTTCAGATGGCACCAGAGGAGCGGTTTCGCGAGCAACAGTACGTTGCGGCCGGGAAGGAACACGGCTTCGTCCGGGGTATCGGCACCGGGCACGGCGTCGCCGGACACGCTCCAGTGCGAGCCGTAGACGTCGGCAACCGGTTGTTCGAGCACCGTGAGGGCACGCAGATTGGGCGCGCGGATCGCGCGGAGGAAGCGGTCGAGGTGTTCACGTTCGACCCGTTCCCAGAACAGTCCGGCGCGCACGGAAACGGGGAAGACCGCGGGGTACGCGCGAACGGCTTCGGCGAGCAGGATGGCACTATCCAGCCCGCCGCTGACGAGAACTGCCAGCGGGTTCACGGCTCGCGCCGGGGGCCAATCGCGCATCACGGGCACAACCGGGCGAATCGGCGGCGCGGCTTCGGCGGTGGGCCGCCACCGGGCATGGGGGGCGGACCACCGCCACCGCCTGGCGGCGGTCCGCCCCCACCGGGGGCCGGTCCGCCACCGCCGCCGGGCGTCATCCCACTTTGCGCCGGTCGGATGCCGAGCACTTCCCCCATCGCGGTACTGGCTCCTTGCTGCAGGTCGACTGTTTCGGCCGCGCTGCGGACGTAGAACAGATTGCCGGACGCGCCGAAAGAGATGTTCGAGAGCAACTGTGCCTGGACCTTGCGGTCGCCCATCTTGGTCGTGCCCTCCTTGAACCACTTGGGCGGCGTGCCCTCGTCGCCCTTTCCCAGTTCGCTCTCCTTCATCTTCTTGGCGAAGCTGTTGGATTTCTCGCCCTCTTTGTGCCAGACGATGATCTCGAACCGGACCTCGCGACTACCGAGGCTGGCTTTGACGCCGATCCCTTGCGCGCCCGATTGCCCGTCGGCGTAGAGCTGCATCTGCTTGATCTTCTCCTCGTCGTCGGCCGAAGTGCCGCCGCCCATCTGCGGAACGCCGGCACCGCCGCCGGGCACCGGGGGTGCGCCACCGCCGGGCGGTGCGCCACCCGGTTGCCCGCCCCCCTGGTTGTTCCCGCCCGACTTGCCGGCCGGTGGGCCGGGTGCCCTCACCGCGTCGTCGAACAGAGTGATCTGCCAGAACGTGCCGCGCGTGACCCGCTTGCCCAGGTCGCCCATCCGAATCCCCATCGTGTTCTCTTTACTGTCGCCGTGCCCGTTGATGATCTTCTTGAACACGGGCTGCGCCTCCATCGCGGCGGGGCAGACGACGATCAGCCGGTTCGTTGGGGAGAACACCAACCCGGTCTGGTTGTTCGGTAGCAGGTTGATGACGTAGTAGTACGTCTTCCCGTCGAGCGACTTCTTCGTGGCCCCGCTGATCTTGGACAGGTCGCCGCCGTCGAACTCGGCCTTCGTGCGGTACACGATCGACCAGCCGTTCTTGACCGATGTGGCCTTCACGACGTAATCCGCCAACCCGTCCAGGTCGGTGGTGCCGACGCCCTTTCCGATGATGTCGCCGGCCGCCTTGAAGTCGGTGTCCTTCTGGAGGGTCGCCAGGGACTTGTAGAACTCGGGATACTTCTGCGCGTGGCCCAGGTTCAGCCCGATGGCGAACTGGGCGTCTTCGGGCGCGTAGTACAGCATTTCCACGGCCTTCGACGTGCGCGTGAAGAACCAGATGAGTACCCCGGTCACGCACACCAGCATGAGCACGCCTGCGGAAATCACGCCGATCAGCGCGGCCTTGCTCGTCTCCTTCTTCTTGGCCTTGCGCTTCTTCGGGGCCTTCGGGCCCTTCTTCTCGTCCGTCTTTGTCTTCGTGGCCGCCGCCTTGTCGCCCTTCCCTTCCTTCTCGCCCTTGTCTTTCACCTTCTTCAACTCGTTCACCATGTCCTGCTTGGCGGCGGCTTCCTCGTCCGCGGCGGTCGGCTTCTTCTTCCTGGGCGCGCTCTCGTCGGCCCCGGCCTCTTCTTCGGGCGCGGCAAACACGGTGCCGCACTTGGGGCACTCGACCTCGGTGCCGGCCTCGGGCGCGGCCTTCAGGCGCAGTTTGGCCCGGCATTCCGGGCAGCGGAGTTCGACGGCCATAAGCGGCACCATCTCCGACGCGGGAGTAACAGACGTGACGACGAATCCGACCAGCCGATCCTACCGGGAACCGCCCCACCAGAGCAAGGGTATACCGGGTCGATCTGCTACCGACAGCCTACGACCCTACACGCGCGTTCGCCACGTCCCGTCCGCGGTCAGTACCTCTTGCGGACGGTAGCGGCCCTTGTATTCCAACGAGCGGCAGCCCTCTACCAAGTAGCCCAGATAGACGTGCGGCAGCCCCGACGCGCTCGCCGCGCGAATCGTCGAGAGCACGTTGAACGTCCCTAGCGACCGCTTGCGCTCGTCCGGGTCGTGGTAGAAGTAGATGGCG
Organism: Planctomycetia bacterium; assembly: GCA_005773755.1. GTDB lineage: Bacteria > Planctomycetota > Planctomycetia > Gemmatales > Gemmataceae > Gemmata. The sequence continues at coordinate 1,210 of SXHE01000294.1, read as the reverse complement.
GAGAGGCACGCCGGCAGGCGGTCGACGTAGCCGACGCCGACCAGTTTCTCACCCCGGTAGTAGCACCACTCCTGCGTCGGGAACGGGTGATCGACGAACGACTCCGCGTAATCGCCCGCGTCCTTCGGTCCGTGGTCCGACCAGCCGACGTGGGCGCTCTGGAACGAGTGGAACCGGTCGTACAGGTCGAGTTTCTCGTCGGTCACTTCCGGCGGGCCGATGCGCAGGGTGATGTCGCCGTCGTTGGCCGCGAGGCACCGGCGCTGCGCGCGGTCCGGCTCGAAGGTCGCGACCGGGACGCGCACCGACTCGCACCTGGTACACGCCGGGCACGTGGGGCGGAACATCGTGAACCCGAACCGCCGCCAGCCGGCCATCAGCCGCACCTGGTACTCCTCGGCCGTGAGCTGCCCGACCATCTCGTAGGTGAGCGCGGCGGTCTCGTGCGGCAGGTAGCTGCACGGCGACGGCGGCGAGGTGAAGACGAAGAGCGAGCGCATCGGGACAGGATAGCAGACGGCGCGCCGGCGCGGAACCGTTGACACGCGCCCGCGCCGTACTAGAGTTGTGCGACGTTCCGTACTCTTGGCGGGCACGCGATGAACTGCACGAATTGTGGGGCCGGGCTGAAGCCGGTCGGCAACCGGCCGTACTTCCGGTGCCCGTACTGCGAGACGTTTCACTTCCCCCAAGAACTGGCCGACGGGGTCGCGCTGGTCGGCGGTAGCGTGCCGCGCGCGTGCCCGGTGTGCGCCGACCCGCTCGCGCACGCGGCCATCGACGGCCACGCGGTCGAGTACTGCGCCACCTGTCGCGGCTTCCTCGCCGCGAACGCGACCTTCAACCAGATCGTGCAACTGAAGCGCGCCCGTAACGGCGGCGTACAACCGCCGGCGCTGCCGTTCGACCGCGACGAGCTGAAGCGCCGACTGAAGTGTCCGAGCTGTACCAAATCGATGGACACGCACCCGTACCACGCCGGCGGCAACGCGGTCATCGACACCTGCCACCGGTGCCGGGTCGTGTGGCTCGACGCGGGCGAGATCACGGTCCTGGGGAACTACACCGCGCCGCGGCCCACGGCCCCGCTCTACGTTCCGCCGCTGTCATCGATTTATACCGGATTGCATTGAACCACTATGTTTCGAGTTTGACAGCCCAGTGGAACCCGACGGCCCCTTTGACAGTCGCTGGATCGCCCGCCAGTCGG
>SXHE01000293.1 GCA_005773755.1 Planctomycetia bacterium | reverse complement strand
CGACAATTTGGCCCGTTTTTGCACCCCAGGATCGCCGAAAATCTCGTAATTTCAGGCGTTTGAAGTGCGTAAGCCCTGGATGATCCCCAGTGAGAAGATGTCGCCCTCGGGGCCGACGTCCTTCGAATCGCCGCGGGCCTGTTCCGGCGACATGTACGCCGGCGTGCCCATCACGACGCCGCTCTGCGTGGCCCGCGCGTCCCCCGCGACGGCCTTGCGCGCGAGGCCGAAGTCCATCACGACGAGGTCGCGCCGCTCCTTGTCGAACATCACGTTCGCGGGCTTCAGGTCGCGGTGGACGACGCCCTTCTTGTGTGCCGCGTCGAGCGCCAGCGCGAGCTTGCGGACGATGATCGCGGCCTGTTTCTCCGGCAACGGCTCCTTGCGCGCGCGGAGCACCTCCGCGAGCGACTGGCCGGGCACGAGCGCCATCACGATGTACGGCTGACCCTCGTGAACGCCGACCTCGTGAATCTGGCACACGTTGGGGTGCGATACGGTCGCCGCGGCGCGTGCTTCCTTCAGGAACCGGTCGCGGTCGGCCGGGGTCTGGAGCGCGTCGGGCAGCGGCACTTTCAGCGCGACCTCGCGGTCGAGGTCCGGGTCGAACGCGCGGTACACGCGGCCGAACGCGCCTTCGCCGAGCACGGCACGCAGCTCGAAGCGGCCGATGCGCGGGTGCGACAACGACTGATCGGCCGGGCGCGCGACCGTCGGGCCGGGTCCGTGGTGGCTGCGGGTGCGCACGCTCTCGGCACTCACAGACGTGTCGCCGGCCCCGCGCCCGGGCTTCAGCTCTTGCTCCACCGCCAGAAGGGCCGAGCGCAGCACCTCGCGATCGGACTCCGGTGCCGCGGCGACGTAATCCGCTACGCTCGGACGTTTCCCGGCGCGCCACGCGCGCTCGAACTCGTCGCACGCGGCGTCCACGCGCTCGGCGACGGACAGGGACGGGTCGGCCGGGACCATGACATTACCCTCTGCATTAGACACGCACACGGGCAGATAGCCTACCCCGGCGGCGCTCGTCGGTCACGACTTATCGCGGTCGGTCGGAACGGCGAACTCTGGGAGAAACGGAATCCCGCTGATTGGCGATCCCGGTCGTGCTGAACAGGACCCGCCGTCACTCGACGGACCAGACCATCCGCGCGGCACGGGCCGACTTCATCGCTTGCGTGATGCCGGACATCGCCCAGAACGGGAACGGCAAAAACGGGACGACATAGAACAGGATTGCATAGGGCGACGAGGTACCGCCGCGAAGGAGGGCGAGGACGAACAGGGCGAGGAGCGGCAGGAAGAAGATTCCGCTGATCAGGGTGGAGGACACCCAGCCATGCCGCCACTGGGCGTGCGCGTTGTTGTCGAAGTTCCGGTACGCCCGCGCGACGAGCACCCCGTTCACGACATCGCCGGCCACGGCGACCTCATCACCGTCCTCGATCTGAGGCAGCGACGGCATGCAGAGTTGCACCGCTTGCTTCCCGATCCGGAACCCGATGATCTGGGAAGTGCTCACCCCGTGCTGATTCCCACTGATCTCGGCCGTGAGCCGGACGCGGTCGACGATCCCGGAGACGACTTTCATGACGGAGGCTCCCGCAAGGTTGGACGGATCGACCGGTCGTTGCCCGGTCCTTGATCCGTACATTGCGCGCCGCCGCGTCGTCCCGACACGGTTCCGAAGAATTATTCGTTCTCGTTCTCGTCCGCGCCCCACGCGGCTTCCCACTTGAGGCGGATGAGGGCGAGCTTCCGCTCCACCGACCGCTCGGTGCAATCGAGCCGGTCCGCGATCTCGCGATTGCGGAACCCGAGCAGGCGGAGCAGGGCGAACTCCCGCAACTCAGGGCCGAGTTGGTCGAGCAGTTCTTCGCAGGACAAATCGAATTCGTCCGGCGGACATGTGCGGGCGATTTCGTCGAGCGGGAGCGGCGAGCCGTCGGGCTTGGAGAGGGCACCGTCGCCGCGGACGCGCCGCCCGCCGCGCTTCTGGGCGGCTTCGTGGCGCACTTGCTTGCGCGCCTTGCGGGTCGTGATGACGCCGAGCAAGTTCCACAGGTCGGCACGATCGTGAACGCTAAACTCGCCCGCTTTCACCCGCAGGCAGAACGAGGCGAACGCGCTCTGCGCCGCGTCGTCGGCGTCCGCGACGCGCTGCGGGTGCCCGGCGAGCGCTTGCCGCGCGAGCGCGACGAGGCGCGGAAAAAACCGCGCCCACAGTTGCTCTGCCGCGCCGGGACTGCCGACGCGGAGTTCATCGAAGAACCGCGTGACGGACCCGCCGGGGTTCGGAGTGAGGTCGGGCGCTGGATCGGGCGTTGGAGTGTCCATATGCCGTCCATTCTCGCTCACGACACCGCTTCTGGACAAGCCCCCGCGCCTCGCGGATACTTACGGACGGTCGCTTTCCACTCCGGAGTCGCATCATGCATTACCTCACCATCCTCACTGCCGCGTCGCTCGCGGCTGTACTCCCGGCGCTTCGGGCCGACCCGCCGAAGCCGGAGAAGTTCGACGAGACCGGGTTCGTGAAAATCTTCGACGGCAAAACACTCGACGGCTGGAAGCTGTCCGCCAAGACCGGGCACAGCGGCAAGAGCAAGAACAAGAGCGCCGGCAAGTGGGTGGTCGAGAACGGAGCGATCGTCGGCAGCCAGGACGAGCCGGCCAACGGCGGCATCATCATCACCGAGAAGGAGTACGGCGACTTCGAGGTGGCGCTGGAGATGAACAATGACGACGGCCCCGACAGCGGGCTGTTCCTGCGCAGCACCGACACCGGCAAGTGCTATCAGGCGATGATCGACTACCACAAGGGCGGCAACCTGATGGGCATCTACGGCGAGGGCATCGGTGGCAAGCCGCACGTGCGGAACTTCGACTTCACGAAGGACGTGACCGAGATCGTCGTGAAGGAGTACAAGCCGTTCCCCAGCCCGGTGAGCGCGGCGGACTGGCCCAAGTTCTGGAAGCACGGCGAGTGGAACGAGGTCCGCGCCCGCATCGAGGGCAACCCGCCGAAGATCACGACCTGGATCAAGGGCGTGAAGTTCATGGAGTTCCAGGACACGGAGAAGCGGCTGGGCGACAAGGGCGGCATCGCTCTGCAGGTCCACGGCGGCGGCGACTACACGAAGCAGTTCGTGCGCTACCGCAACATCCGTGTCAAGGAGCTGAAGAAGTAGGAGCGAACCAATCAGTTGTTGAGCCTGTCTCCGCGAGTACCAATTGCCACGCGGAGCAGAGCTATGGAACAGGTCATCCTGTCGCGAGAAGAGTACGACGGCGGCCAGCGCGTCATCCGCCGGTTTATGGAAAGCGGGTTCGATGTATTGGCCGCGTTCTGGGCGAAGCACCCTGACGACCGGAGTTGGACGTTGTGGACGGTTTCACCGCGGGTCGATGAAACGGATCGGTTCGCTGTCTTCAATCAGGTCCGGATTGTTTTGGACAGCCTGCAAGCGGACTGGGCGCACCCGTTCGAGCGGATCGACAGTTCGCGCGTCTGGCTCACCGACCCGTCCAACGCGCTCGCCGAGCGCGTCGTGGACTGCCTCACAAAGCACGCTCTCGCCCTTCCACGCTGGCACCACGTCTGCCTTCCCTGGCCGAACCAGTACGACGACGTGCTCATCTGCCCGCTGCCAGGTGGGTGAATGTCTTCGCCTAGAAGGGCCGGGCATGCAATTAACTCACATGAACTTTCGGCGTTTGAACGCGGCGATGTCGGCCGCGTCCAGCGCGAACCACTCGCCGTTCGTGTTCTTGTCCTTGAACCGGTTGTGCCAGTACGCCTCAATGCCGACCGGATCGTCGGTTGAGATGGCGTGAACGAGTTCTGTGCGCTCGGGGAGTTGCAGGTTGAGTTCGTATTCCCGCCGTCCGACGGAGTTCGTCATCCCGACTTTGTGATACTTCCCCATCTTGATGAGGTAGACGTACCCCATCGTAACCTCGCCGGTGGCATGCGCGACAGGTTCCTCTTGTTGCTTGCGCGGTATGTACTCTTCGCATAACCGAACCACGTCAGCGTACTCTGCTCGACTTTGGCAGTATTCGCGCAACTCGGCGACGAGTTCCGGTTTCGACCAGCGCTGCCGGAACGTCTTGTCGGATGGGAACGCTGAATCTTTGTTTGCTTGGAACCGCATATCGGCGTTCGTCGGCAACCTCCCCAACTCGGTCACCAACTGCGCAACACGATCTAGTAACTCTTCTGGTTCATACCCTTCAGTAAGTTGGTTCGGCTCATATCCCGCTTCGCACAGCGCGTCACTCCAACGCGCCCAGTGAACGGCAAACCAATCGCTTTGCTTGATCCCGGTTTCGGTTAGGAAACGTCGCCAACCGAGCGGAACGCCGCCGTTGGCGTCGGCGGTTCGCTTGATCTCGCGCAGGATGTGGGCCTTGTCCATTGAGTTGCTGTTGTTGGTAGGTGGACCGATTACCTTCACGCACGGTATCAGCGCGAAGGTGATTGGTCATACCGGATTGCATTGAACCACTATGTTTCGAGTTTGACAGCCCAGTGGAACCCGACGGCCCCTTTGACAGTCGCTGGATCGCCCGCCAGTCGGGTGCATCGCCGGCGGACCACACGCGTTAGGTCGCCCAGGCGGT
>SXHE01000292.1 GCA_005773755.1 Planctomycetia bacterium | reverse complement strand
GGCGGCGATCGACCCGGCCAGTTGCTCGCGCTCGTCGCTCGTCAGGGTGACGCGGTACTTCTTCATGGCGGACTCCTTCGGGTCCGCACATCAGAACCGCCATAAGATCACCCCGCAACACAAAACGGTTGAGCTACTAGGCGGGCAATGAAGCAGGCGCGAGAACGCCGTGGCAGCGTCATTCTCGCAGGTAGAAGATAGTCGGTCGCGGGAGGGGAGTCAATTCATTCCTTCACGGCTCACCGAAATTACCCAGCCCGCAAGGTCGCACAACTGGAACGAGCGGGCCGCCTCGGTGCCTGGGGTCAAATCAGTTGGTAGAACACGTTCCGCTGGCGCGGCTCCCAGCCGGCCTCGCGGATGCTCCGCTTGATCTCTTCGAGCGTCAGGTAGTGGACCGTGCCGGCGCTGGCGACCACGTTCTCCTCGATCATCAGCGAACCCATGTCGTTCGCGCCGAAGAACAGCGCGATCTGGCCGATCTTCCCGCCCTGCGTCACCCACGATGACTGAATGTTCGGGATGTTGTCGAGGAACAGCCGCGCGATGGCCTGCGTGCGCAGGTACTCGAACGCCCCCTGTTCGGGCGCGTCGGCCATCTTGTGGCCGGGCTGCATCGTCCAGCAGATGAATGCGGTGAACCCGCCCGTTTCGTCTTGCAGGTCGCGCAGGCGCGTCAGGTGTTCGACGCGCTCCGCGTCGGTCTCGATGTGGCCGAACATCATCGTGCAGGTGCCCTTCCCGCCGAGCGTGTGCCACACGCGACACACTTCGAGCCATTCGTCGGCCAGCGCCTTCCCCTTCGTCAGTTCCTTGCGCACGCGGTCAACCAGGATCTCGCCGCCGCCGCCGGGCAGCGAACCGAGGCCTGCGTCCTTCAGTCGGCGCAGCACGGTTTCGAGCGGCAGCTTGTTGAGCTTGTGGAAGTGCCAGATTTCTGGCGGGCTGAAGGCGTGCAGGTTCACCTGCGGGAACCGGGCCTTCAGGTCGCGCAGCAGTCCCTCGTACCATTCGAGCTTCAGCGACGGGTGCATCCCGCCCTGCATCAGCACCTGATCGCCGCCGAGGGCGATGGTTTCCTCGATCTTCTTGTACAACTCCTCGCGCGGCAGAACGTAAGCGTCGGCGTCGGCGCTCTTGCGGTAGAACTCGCAGAAGTCGCACACCGCGGCGCACACGTTGGTGTAGTTGATGTTGCGGTCGATGTTGAACGTGCGGTACGGCTCCGGGTGCAACCGCGTGGTGACCGCGTGCGCGGCCCGGCCGAGCTTGTGCAGGTCGCGGCACGCGAACAGCGCGAGGCACTCGTCGGGCGAAATGCGCGTGCCCGCGGTCGCTTTGGTGAGGATCGTATCGATGGTGGTCATGGGTATTCCTCTTTCGCCGCTTGCGTCTTCGGGAGCGCTACACCGATCGCGAAGCCGCAAGCGGCGAAAGACCAACAGGCTCGCGCTCGAACTCTTCGCACAGTTCCCGGAACCGTGCCATGCCTTCCAACTCCTGCGCGCCCAGGTCGAAGCGAAGCACGTTGCTCAAGTAGCGGCGGCAGAAGCCTGCGTCCAACCCCAGCGCCGCCGCCTCGCGCTGGGCGATCTCGCCGGCGTGCGCCAGGCCGTACTCTTTCGCCTTCAGGAACGCCGCTTCCGCTGCACCCAGTTCGACGCCCTTGCGAACGGCCCACACCGCGAACACCATCGGCAGCCCGGTCCACGCGGTCCACTCTTCGCCCAGGTCGTAGGCGAACCGGAACCCCGGCAGGCACGCCCGCATCGCCCGGTCGCCGATCAGTAGCACCGCGTCGGCGTCCAGATCGTCGTGCGCGACGTCGATGGGCAGTTGGGTCACTTCGGGTTGCACGCCGTACCGCTCGCGGAGAATAATCTGCGTGAGCGCGGCGCTGGTGCGCGAGCCTTCGTCGAGCGCGACGGTGCGGATGTCTTCCCACGGCACCTTGCTGAACAGCGTGACGCTGAGGACCGGGCCGCGCGAGCCGATGGCGACGTTCGGCACGAACGTGTACCCGTCGCCGCGGAAGAACTCGGCCACCGGGATCAGGCCCACGTCCAGTTCGCCCGCCGCGAGCCGGTCCGCGAGCCGGCTGGGGATGTCGAGGGTCAGCTCGATGTTCGGCGCGAAGTCGGTCAGCCGCTCGATCAGCGGCTTGGTGTTCAGGTAGTTGACCGCCCCGACGCGGAGCGCTGGCGTGGCCATGTTCGCCGCCTCGAAGAGAACCGGAAGCCGTCGTTATAAGAACCGCAGCGGGCGGGGACACGCAACACGGCGGCGGCGCGGTTGCGGTTGTGCGGGTTTTGGGGATTGTGTAAACCGCGGTAGGAAATCGGCCGACTAAAGGGGACGTGTCGCGCACGGCGCACCGCGAGGCTTCTCAGGGAAGAGAACCGATGGACCTTCGGAACAAGCGAATCCTGATTACGGGCGGCGGCGGATTCTTGGGGCGGCACGTCGTCGGCGAACTGCGCCAGACGGGTTGCACCAGCCTGTTCACCCCGCGCCGGGCCGAGTACGACCTGACCGACGCGGACGCGGTGCGCCGCGTGCTCGACTGGAGCCGGCCCGACGTGGTGATCCACCTCGCGGCCGTCGTCGGCGGGATCGGGGCCAACCGCAAGCACCCCGGCACGTTCCTCTACGACAACCTGATGATGGGCGTGCAGCTCATCGAGCAGTGTCGCCGCCGCGGGCTGGAGAAGTTCGTGTGCGCCGGCACGATCTGCGCGTACCCGAAGTTCACGCCGGTCCCGTTCAAGGAAGAAGACCTCTGGAACGGCTACCCGGAAGAGACCAACGCGCCGTACGGCCTCGCCAAAAAGATGCTGTTGGCGCAACTCCAGGCGTACAAGCAGGAGTTCGGGTTCCCCGGAACGTACCTGCTGCCAGTGAACCTGTACGGCCCACACGACAACTTCGACCTGCAAAGCTCGCACGTGATCCCGGCCCTGATCCGCAAGTGCGTGGACGCGCACGCCCGGAACCTGCCGGAAGTGCCCGTGTGGGGCACGGGCAAGGCCACGCGCGAGTTTCTCTACGTCGCGGACGCGGCCCGCGGCATCCGCCTCGCCGCCGAAAAACTGGAAGAGCCGGACCCGATCAACCTCGGTTCGGGCCACGAAATCTCCATCAAAGACCTGGCGCAAACCATCGCCGATCACGTCGGCGATCGTGGGCGCTTGGTGTTCGACCCGACACAACCGGACGGCCAGCCGCGCCGGTGCCTGGACACCCAGCGCGCGAAGGCGCTGATCGGGTTCGAGGCCACAACCTCGCTCGACCGCGGGCTGGCGGAAACGGTCTCGTGGTACCGCGCCCAGATCGCCGCCGGCACCCGCGCCGCGGCCTGAGCCGGACACACTCGTTGCTTGTGGAGCGCACCGCGATGCCGATGCAAAGCGAGATCGAGCCGATTCGCCTGATTCAGGAGATGGAGAACCGGCTCCTGACGTTGGCGCAGCAGGTCACGGAAATGCGGGAAGAGGTGGCCCGGTGGAGGGCCGCCATGCAGCCCCCGATGCCGTGGAGCGTGTGGTTCCGCCATCAACTGCGCGTGTGGCTGGGCCTCGTCCCGCAACTGGGCCGGCTCCAGTTCTCCGAACCGCCGCGCGTCCTCGAAGTCCCGAAGCGCTACTACCGCAAACCGGCGCTCGCGAACCCGCCGCTCGTCTCCATCGTCACGCCCTCGTACAACCAGGGGCCGTACCTCGGCAATACGCTCGACAGCGTGCTGAGCCAGGAGTACCCGCGACTCCAGTTCGTGGTGCAAGACGGCGGCTCGAAGGACGAAACCGTCGACGTGCTCGCGAAGTACAAGGACCGGCTGCACCACTGCGAGATGCGCAAGGACAACGGCCAGTCGCACGCCATCAACCTCGGCTTCGCCCGTACCACGGGCGACATCATGGCCTACCTGAACTCCGACGACCTGCTGCTGCCCGGCTCGCTGCACACCGTCGCCAAGTACTTCGAGGACCACCCCGACGTGGACGTGGTGTACGGTCACCGCGTCATCATTGACCAGCACGGCGACGAACTC
>SXHE01000291.1 GCA_005773755.1 Planctomycetia bacterium | reverse complement strand
GGCCCCCATGATCTTGACGGTCTTGTCCGGGGCCCAGTCGCCGAGCACGAACCGGTGCGAGACGATCCGCGAACCCGGCTTGAGCTGTTTTTCCAGGATCGGGCGCAGCAGGTTGTTGAACTCGTTGCCCATGTACAGCAGCACCACGGTCGCCTCGCTGTAGTCGCGGTCCTTCAGCGCGTCGCCTTCGATGATGGTGATTTCCTTATCCAGTTTGGCCTTCTTGACGTTCTCCTTCGACTCTTCGGCCTTCTTCGGGTCCAACTCGATGCCGACGCCCTTCTTCGCGCCCTTCTTGACGGCGGCGATGAGCATCCGGGCGTCGCCGGGGCCCGGCTCGTACACGATGTCGTCCTTACCGACCTTACCGAGTTTCAGCATCTCGTCGACGATGTCGTCCGGGGTCGGCACCCAACGGATCACGGCCTTGTCCGGGTTCTTCGGGTCCACCTTCGTCAGGTCCACGGTCAGGTCGTCGCCGCCCTTGAACTCGACCTTCGTCTTGGTGCGGGTCAGTTTGGTGTAGTTGTTCGGCTGCCACGTCACGGTGAAGTCGTACTCGTACGGCTTGCCGACCTCCAGTTCCGGGGTCTCGAACTCGCGTTTGGTGCCGGTGGGCTTGGTCGCCTTGCCCTCGATGAGCAACTCGGCGTCGTCCTGGGGGACGAGAATGGTCAGCTTCGATTTGGCCTTCTTAACGTCCTTCTTGTCCGGCTGCGCGCTCACGGAGAGCGCCGCGAGGCCGGACGACAGACAGAGGACGAACAGGGCCAACCCGAACGAACGGGCGGTGCGAGACGTGAACATGACTCTCCTCGAAAGCGGCGGGAACCTCGGCGACAACCGGGGTGGTGCGGAAATAGTGTCACCGAAACCAAGTACGCACGCAAGCCCCCTGCGGCAATAGTAGGAGGTTCGCGTCGGCCCGGATGGGTTCCGCACTTCGCCCGGCCTTTCTCCTTGTATCCGCCGCGCCCCGCGTGATAATCGGGCCATCTCTCCAACTTACCGGAGGCGCATCATGCCGCGCACCTCTCGTCGCACGTTCCTTGCGTCCGCTGCCGCGACCACGTTCGCCGTGCCGGGGTTCCTCCGCGCCCGCGGCGCGAGCGAGAAGCTCAACGTCGCCATCATCGGCTCCGGCGGGCGCGGCGGCGCGAACCTCAACGGCGTCAAGAGCGAAAACATCGTCGCCCTGTGCGACGTGAACACCGAGGCCGTCGAGAGCGCGGCGAAGGTACACAAGAGCGCCCGCAAGTTCAGCGACTTCCGCAAGGTGTTCGACCACGCGAAGGAGTTCGACGCGGTCGTCGTTAGCACCTGCGAGCACACGCACGCCTTCGCCACGTTGCTCGCGATTCAGCACGGCAAGCACGTTTACTGCGAGAAGCCGCTGACGCACAACATCGCCGAGGCGCGGCTGATCCGCGAGGCCGCGGGGAAGACGAAGCTCGCCACGCAGATGGGCACGCAGATTCACGCCGAGGACAACTACCGGCGTGTCGTCGAACTGATCCAGACCGGGGCCGTCGGCCCGGTGCGCGAGGTTCACGTCTGGGTCGGCCGTGCGTGGGGGCTTCAATCCGCCGAAGAAGCGAAGGCGAACAAGGACATCGTGTACGTGACCGACCGGCCGAAGGACGACGTGAAGCCGCCGGCGACGCTCGACTGGGACTTGTGGTTGGGGCCGGCGCAGGCGCGGCCGTTCGACCCGATCTATGTGCCGGGGCCGAAGTGGTACCGGTGGTGGGATTTCGGCAACGGCACCATGTCCGACCTCGGCTCGCACTGGAACGACCTGCCGTTCTGGGCGCTCAAGCTGAAAGCGCCGACCGCGGTGGGAGCGAACGGCCCGAAGCCGCACGCGGAGATCGCGCCGGCGTCCATGCAGGCGACCTACGAGTTCCCCGCGCGCGGCGACCTTCCGGCGCTCAAGATGACATGGCACCAGGGGAGCTACAAGCCGCCCCAGTGGACGAAGAAGGAAATCCCGCAGTGGGACAGCGGCGTGCTGTTCGTCGGCGATAAGGGTCTACTGCTGTCGAGCTACACGAAACACCTGCTGCTGCCGGAGAAGCAGTTCGCGGACTTCGAGCGGCCGAAGCCGTTCATCGAGAAGTCGCGCGGGCACTACGCCGAGTGGATCCACGCTTGCAAGACCGGCGCACCGACGACGTGCAACTTCGAGTACGCCGGCTGGTTGACCGAATCGAACCACCTGGGCAACGTCGCGTTCCGCGCCGGCAAGCGTCTGGAGTGGGACGCGACCAAGATGAAGGCGACTAACTGCCCGGAAGCGGATGCGTTCATCCACCGCGAGTACCGCAAGGGTTGGAAACTTGCATGAGTTGCGAGTTGCGAGTTGCGAGATGAAAACCAAGAGTCGCTTTCTGATTTCAACTCGCAACTCGGAACTCGGAACTCGCAACTTCGGGAGCCGACCATGTTCACCACCGACAGCATTCCCGTTGTGAATCCGACGGCCGAGGCCGCCGAGTACTCCGCGCTGTGGGGCGTCGCGGGGCCGGCCGCGAAGCAGTCGCTTTGGCTCGTTCACGGCCTGTCGCGGTGCTGGAACGATTTCGCCCCGATCCTGTGCGACCTCACGGCGTGGTGGCACGTTCACGCCTACTCGCACCGCGGGCACGGCGAGCCCGCGCGCACCCCGGGCGCGTACAAGGTTGCAGACTATGTGCCCGATCTGGTCGCGGCCGTGAAGGACGCCAAGAAGAAGTGCGTTCTGGTCGGGCACTCGCTCGGCGCGCTGGTCTCGATGGGCGTGGCCGCGAAGCTGCCCGATCTCGTCACGGCCGTTGTGCTGCTCGACCCGCCGGGGCCGGGGTTCCTGGCGCGCCTCGAGACCACGCCCTACGGCACCATCTGGCCCGCGCTCCGCAAACACGCCGGGCGCACGGACACCAGCGCCGTCGCGAAGGAACTCGCGGACCTGCGCGTCACCACCGCGCACGCCGGCGAGATCACCCGCTTGGGCGACACGCGCGACGCCGCGAGCCTGCGGTTCGTCGCCCGGTGCCTGCGCGACCTGGACCCGGACGTGTTCGGCCCACCGCTCGCCAAGACGTGGCTCGACGGGTTCGACGTGTTCGCGGTGGCGAAACAGGTGAAGTGCCCGGCGCTGCTGGTGGTGAGCGACCCCGCGCAGGGCGGGATGCTACCCCCGGACGACTCCAAGCCGCTGGCGGCGGCTCTGCCCGATTGTACCCGCGTCGACCTGCCCGGCGTCGGTCACCTCGTCCACTGGCAGGACACCCAAGCGACGCTGCGGCTGCTACACGGGTTCCTCGGTTCGCTCTGAAAGTGAGCGCGCGGCACGGGCGTCCATAGTCACAGCTAAACCCCTCCCCCCGGCCCCCGCCCCTGGGCGGGGAGGGGGTGGTTTCGCGGTTGAAGAACCGGACCGCAACCCGGCGCGCGGAATGGTTGACGTGTGTGCTCCCCCTCCCCGCCCAGGGGAGGGGGCTGGGGGGGAGGGGTTTACCACGCGAACCCGACACCACGGGGCGTGTACGAAACCGAGCGCGCGGCGCGGGCGTGTCCTACTCTTACCGCATCATGCCAAAGCGCCTGTTGTTCGTGAAAGACTCGCTCGCGTGGCCCCGCTCCAGTGGCCACGACGTTCACTCGTTCCACATGATGCAGGCGCTCACGCGCCTCGGTCACGAGGTCGGACTGCTGACCGCGAGCGAGCCGGCACCGGAAGCAATCGCGGGGTTGCCGCTCGCGTTCCGGCGCACGTTTCCGAAGCGCGGCGAACCGGCCGTCGGCCCTGAGCCGAACTACCGGTGGTTGCAGCGGAAGTTCCAGGGTTACTGGGGCATCGACGAGAACCGCGTGCGCGCCGTCGGGCAGGCCGCAATCGACATGAACGCAGACGGCGTTGTTGTGGTCGGCCTCAACGTGCTGCCGTACCTCGGCGCGGTGAAGGACCGGCTCCGCGTCTGGTACGCTGCGGACGAGTGGTTCTGGCATCACGCCTCGCAGGTGCGGGTCCTCAAGCCGCGAACGTGGGGCGAGATGAAGCAGGCCGCGATCAAGGGGCTGTACGAGCGCGCGTATCGCAAGATGCTGGACCGCGTGTGGGTGGTGACGGACGCCGACCGCCGCGCGATGCGCTGGGTCGCCGGCGTTCGCGGCCTCGACGTGGTGCCCAACGGCGTGGACGGCGAGCACTTCAAGCCGCTTGACGCGCCACAGCGCGAGCGCAGTTGCACCTTCTGGGGCCGGCTCGACTTCGGGCCGAACGTGCAGGCGCTGGAGTGGTTCTGCGGGCGCGTGTGGCCGCGGGTGCGGGCCAAGTTCCCGGACGCCAGCTTCACCGTCTATGGCTTCGCACCAACGCCCCAAGTGCGCGCCCTCGTCGGCCGCGACGGGATCGAACTCGTGCCCGACCTGCCCGACTTGCGGCCCGCGGTCGCGGGGCACCAAGTGGTGGTGTTCCCGTTCGTGAGCGGGGGCGGGATCAAGAACAAGTTCCTCGAAGCCGCGGCGATGGGCAAGCCCATCGTGTGTTCGCCGGTGGCGCTGAACGGCCTGCGCGAACCGCGCGACAGCGGCGCGACCGTGGCTAAATCGCCTGATGAGTGGGCCGCGGCGCTGGGTCTGCTGTGGATGGACGCGACGAAGCGCACCGACGCGGGCGCGCTCGTGCGGCGCTGGGTGCTCGCCAACCACAGTTGGGACGCCGCGGCAAAGGCCGCAGCGGAAGGGTTGGAAGCGGCGCGCCACAAGTAGGCGCGCCGACGTGCCGCAAGCGGCACAAACTCACCCGATGCGCGGGAACAGCGGGGCCACCTTGTCGCCCACGAGCGTCGCGGTCACGCGCAGGTCGTCCGGCTGCGCCTTCAACTCGGCCGCGTCCGCGTACCTCACGTCGGCCCACGGCGTCGGGACGTTGAAACTCGTGTAGATCGTCTCCGCGCTCTTCGGGATGAACGGCTTCAGCAGGATGCTCGCGACGCGGAGCGACTGCACCGCGTTGAACAGCACCCGCTTGGCCGCGTCCTTGTCGGTCTTCACCAGCTTCCACGGGGCGTTGCTTTCGAGGTACTGATTCGTCGGCGTGAGGAAGTCCTGCACGATCTTCTGGAGCGCGACGTTGTAGCGGCACGCCTCGACGTGCCCGCGCACCTCATCCACGAACAGCGCGAGGTTCAGCCCCGGCACAACGGACTCCGGCGTCTGGTTCGCGGTGCCGTCGAACCTGCCGTTGAAGTTCTTCCAGGTCAGCGTCATCTCGCGACTGAACAGGTTGCCGAGGTTGTTCGCCAGCTCGGAGTTGTAGACCTCCTTGAATCGCTCGTCGCTGTACTCGCCGTCTCCGGGGAACGGGCACTCGCGCAAGAAGTAGTAGCGGTACGCGTCGACCGACACGCCCAACTGGGCGATTACGGGCAGCGGTTCCTTCACGTTGCCGAGCGTCTTGCTGATCTTCTCCTTGTCGATGTTCACGAAGCCGTGCGCGAACACCTTCTTCGGCGCGACTTCGCCCGCAGCCCACAGCATCGCGGGCCAGAGCGCGCAGTGGAAGCGCGTGATGTCCTTCCCGATGAAGTGGGTGTCGCACGGCCAGTGCCCGCGGAACGTTGTCTCGTCGTCGCCGTAGCCGATGCCGGTGATGTACGTCAGCAGGGCGTCGAACCACACATAGATGGCGAACTCCGGGTCAAACGGAATGCGGATGCCCCACGCCTGGTTGAGGCGGCTGATGGGAATGTCGCGCAGCCCCTCCGTCTTGATGAGGCTGACGATCTCGTTCTTCCGGCTTTCCGGTTGGATGAAGTCGGGGTTCTCTTCGTAGTGCTTCAACAAGCGGTCCTGAAACGTGGACAGCTTGAAGAAGTAGCACGGCTCGGCACGCCGCGCGAGCGGAGTCTTGTGGTTCGGACAGTTCCCGTTGTTCTCCTTGTGATCCTTGTCGCTCTTGAACTCCTCGCACCCCTCGCAGTACCAGCCCTCGTACTTGCCCTTCTCGATGTGGCCGTTGTCGTACACCTTCTGGATGAACTTGCGGCAGCACTGCTTGTGCCGCTCGCCGCTGGTCTGAATGAAGGTGTCGTAACTGATGTCGAGCGCGTCCCACACCTCGCGGAACTGCTTCGCCAGTTCGTCGCAGTACGCTTGCGTGTCCTGGCCGAGTTCGGCGGCGCGTTTGGACACCTTCACGGTGTTCTCGTCGGTGCCCATGAGGAAGAAGACGTCGAACCCCTCCATGCGGCGGTAGCGGGCCTGCACGTCGGCCCCGAGCTTCTCGAACGCGGTGCCGATGTGCGGTCGGCTGTTCGGGTAGTCGATGGCCGTGGTCTGGAACCACTTCGGCTTCTGGGGGTTGTCCGTCACTGCGTCGTCCTCCGTCTGCGATATGAGGCTGTTCTACAAGACGCGCGCAGGGCGGAGCAGGTTCAGAAGGGGATGGCGTCCTCGAACACGTGATAGCCGAAGCGCGCGGTGAGCCGCTGTCGGCCGTCGTTCGAGAGCAGGCTCGTGGCCCCCTCGTACCCCAACTGGAGCGTTTCCAGGCCCGCGAGGTGTGGCGAGGCCAGGAGCACCGACACGTTGGCGTCGTTGAGGAGCGCGTCGTACACGCGCAGCACCTTCAGGTTGCGCAGGTTGGGGCTGCCCGCCAGAATCGGGACCAGATCGGCACGCGGCGAGTCCCAGACGCCGGCGCAGTCCAGTTCGCGCAGCTGGCGCAGCGCGGGCCACGTCACCAGTTCCTCGGTCTCGCTCTCGGTCAGTTCGTGGACGACGAGTGTTCGGATCGGGATTCGGCTCGCCAGCCCCGGCCACACGTCGCACAGGTAGCTGTACGGGCCGGCCGCGCGATACGGGAACCCGCGCTCCCACCCGTCGCCGACCTCGGCGGGCAGTTCGAGCCGGTCGGCCAGTTTCTCCAGGCCGTACCGCGACTCGAACACGCACGTCTGGAACCGGAGCGCGTCGTCGTCCGCGCCGCGGGCGAGCGCGATGTGCGCGCGGATGCCGGCGGCCCACGCCGCGTTCACGGCTCCGCCCTGCTCGTCGAGCCAGTCGGCAACGACCAG
>SXHE01000290.1 GCA_005773755.1 Planctomycetia bacterium | reverse complement strand
GGCGGCGATCGACCCGGCCAGTTGCTCGCGCTCGTCGCTCGTCAGGGTGACGCGGTACTTCTTCATGGCGGACTCCTTCGGGTCCGCACATCAGAACCGCCATAAGATCACCCCGCAACACAAAACGGTTGAGCTACTAGGTGTACATGTCCCTGAGTTCGGCCTGGTTGGGCCGGCAGTCCGTCCCGACGATGCGGCGGGCGCGGGTCACCACGTCCTTGGGGCTGACCCCGTCGTTGATCGCGATCACGCCGACGGCCAGCGCTTTGAGGAACAGGATCTCCTGGTCGCCGAGCGCTTCCATGCGGGCCGCGAGCGGGGCGAAGAACCCGTAGGCCATCAAGATGCCGAGGAACGTGCCGACCAGCGCGGCACCGACCTTGTACCCGATCTCGTCCACCGGTCCGCCGATGGCCTGCATGGTCACGACGATGCCGAGCACCGCGGCCACGATCCCGAACCCCGGGAGCGCGTCGGCCGTCTTCGCCAGCGCCCCGGTCGCCGTGTGGTGCTCGCGCTCGACGACCTTGATTTCCTCGTCCAGCCACCCGCGCAGCTGGCCGCTCTCCACGCTGCCGTCGATAATCATCGCCAGCGAGTCGCACAGGAAGTGGCTCACGTGGTGGTTCTTCGCGATCTTCGGGTACTGCTGGAGCAGCGCGCTCTCTTCGGGCTTGGTCACGTGCACGTCCAGCGCCAGCAGCCCTTCCTGGCGCACCAGCTTCGCGAGCGTGTAGAGCACCTTGAACAGCTCCGCGCACATGCCCTTGCCGAACGGCGAGCCTTTGAGCGTCTGCAAGATGCCCCGGATCAGGTCTTTGATGACCTTGATCGGGGACATGATGACCAGAGCGCCGAGCGTGGCCCCGCCGATGGTGATGAACTCGGACAGGTGGATCAGCGCCGCCACCTTGCCCCCGGCCATCGTGAAGCCGACGAGCACCGAGACGATGACGATGATCCCGCCGACGATTACGACCACTTGACACCGGGGAACGAGAACAACGGAACCTGCGTCACCGGTGATGATCGAAGCGCGGCGACATTTTTTGCCCGCGAACAACCGACCCGTTCGGTTTTGTCGGTCGCGTCGAGTTGCACGGGCCCCGAACGCCGCCGTTCCAACGGGCGCGCGGTTGCGAACCAGCCCGCGGGGTGCCTGAGCCGAAGGACAGTCGGGGAGGGTTGCTGATGCGCTGGGTTCTGGTGCTGGTCGCCGCGTGTGGCGCGCAAGCGGCGTTCGCGGACGAAACCGACGACGCGCTCGCGCGCAAACTTGGCGGCGTGGTGCGCGACTTCCGCCAGACGGCCGCGGCCCGCGCGGAAGCGGCGCGCACCCTCGGCAAACTCGGCCCGCGCGCGTCGGCCGCCGTGCCCGACCTGGTCGCCGTGTTCGACCGGCTGCGCGGGGCCGAACAGGAACCACTTCAAGAGGCCCTGGTCGAAGCGCTGGGGCAGATCGGCTCCGCCGCGAAGCCGGCCCTCACGAGCTTCGCGAAGGGTACGGGCCGCAGCCCGGACATCGACCAGGCGCTCAAGCGGTCCACCGATCTCATTCTGAGCGCGTCGGACACGCAAGACGTGGAACTGCTGCTCCAGCAGTTGCTCAGCCGCGACGCGGCGACCCGGCTCCGGGCGGCGAAAGCGCTGGGCGACCTCGGCCCCGCGGCGAAGGGGGCCGCGCCCGCGCTGCTCGCCGTGCTGGGCGACACCGACGCGGACGTGCGCCGCGGCGCGATCACGGCCCTGCGGCTCGTGCAACCCGGCGCGAAGCCGCCGGAGGCACTGGTGAAGGCCATCGCGGTCGATCTGAAAGACCCGGACGCGAACCTGCGGCTGCTCGCGGTGCGCACGCTGGGCCGGATCGGGCCGCCGGCCGCGGGCGTCGCGGCAGACCTTGAAGCGCTCCGCGCCGACCCCGACGCCGACGTGCGCCGCGCCGCCGCCGATGCCCTGATCCGCGTGTCCGTGCCGGGGCCGTGAGGTGCCGCACGTTACCCGATGAAGTCCAACAGCCCCGTCTCGAACAGTTTGGCCGTGGTCGCGTAGATCGCTTGCAGCGCGGTCTGCTGCTCCTGCATCTTCACGACCGCTTCCGCGTAGTCGGTTGCCGACAACTCGCCGACGCGCGTGTCCGCGAGCAGCTTCGCGTCGCCGGTCAGCGTCTGGATCGATTCGAGGGTCACGAGCGTGGCCGCTTGCTCGCCCACGGTCTCACCGACGGCGGTGCGGGCCGAATCGACCTCGGCCAGCCGCTGGTTGAGGGCTTGCGACCGGGTCGTTTCCGTGAACGTCGTGTTCCGCAGGTCGTCGCGCAGGGCGATGAGCGAGCCGAACACGTCCGCACCGGGGCGCTGGAACACGTCGCTGCCGACGTACCGGGACGTGACGGTCTGGTCCGGGCCGATGAGGATGCGCGAGCGCTCGGCGGCCCCGTCGTAGGCGATGGTGGCCGGGCGGCCGTTGGCGTCCGTGGTCGCCACGCGAAACGGCAGCGTGTTGATCGCGGTGCCGCCGAAGATCGTGTTGCCGTCCGGTCGCGTGTTCACCCCGCGCAGCGCCCGGTCGATCAAGCCGTCCACCTCGGTGGCGAGCGACTCGCGCGCGATGGAATCGCCACCGGTGCTCGAATCGGCCCCCTCCTGAGCGATCTGCCGGGCGCGCACGAGCAGGTCGTTGATGTCCTGAAGCGCACTGACGCTGGCGTCGAGTACGTTGGTCGTGTCGGTCGCGGTCTGCGAGTAAGCGTCCAGCCGGAGCGACGCGGACCTCACCTGACTCAGCAGCGGGAACGAGCCCGGGTCGTCCGACGGGAGCTTGACCCGCAGGCCGGACGAGACCTGGTCCTGATAAATGGCGAGGTCGGCGGCGCGCTGCCGCATGTAGGTGACCGCGTTGTTCGTTTGGGTCTGGTCGGTGACGCGCACGTTCACGGCGGTGTCTCGCAGGTGGCTGTGGGTCCGGTCGCGAAGCCGCGAGCGGCCGATGGTTTACCGGATGATGTTCATGATCTCGTCGAGTGCGCCGTTCACAACCGCGAGATACTTCGACGCGCCCTGCACCATGCGCTGGTAGTCGAGCAACTTCACCAGCTCCTCGTTGGCGTCCACGCCCGTGACCGATTGCTCCTGCGCGAACAGCGCTTGCATCACCCCGGCCTGCGCGGTCTGGGTGTCGCCGATGGTCTTCACGTCGGTGCCGATGCTCGCGGCCTGGTCCGCGAACTCGGCCCCGAACGTGCGCCCGGCGAGCACCGGCCGGTCGCGGAGCGCCGCGAACCGTTCCAGGTTGGTGCCGTCGCCCGGCTGACCGGTGCGCGAGGCCGCGAGCAAGTTCGGGTTCGACGCGACCTCCGGCCGCACCGCGAGGCTGATCGCCGTGGAGCCGGAGAACAGCCCGTTGACGCCCAGCGCCGACAGTACACCCGCGGTGTCGGTGTTCGCGACCGCGCCGCCGCCCGGCGGGTTCGTGTCGCGCCCGGCGAAGTCGAACGCGAACCCCGACTGTGCCTGAAGCTGGAGCTGGTTGCCGGCCGTGACCGAGGCCGTGAGGCCAGGAATCCCGCCGAACGCGGTCGCCAGGGACTGGAGCGAGTCCGTCGTGGGGTCGATGCTGACGGTCGTGTTCGTGCGGTTCCCGGTCGCGGTGTCCGTGACGCTGACCGTGAGTTGCCCGGCCTGAACCGGGAACGGCAACCCGGCCGCGTTCAGCGGGGCCGTGGGCGCGGTCACGCTCGTCGTGCCGGTGTCTACCGTCAGCGGGCCGCTCAGCCCCAGACCGGTCGCTTGCACCTGGTTCACGTTCCGGGCCAGTTCGCCCGCCAGCGCGTCGAGGCGCGTGCGCGTCGCCGGGATGTCGACGTTGTGTTCGCGGAGCAGCGCGCCGAGCGTGCCCGTCTTGAACCCGACCGGCTGGGTGGAGCCGCTCTGCGTGACCGCGAGGTTGCCGCTCGCGTCTGGGCCGACCTGGAACACGTTGGGGAACTCGCCCACCACGACCGCGGCCCCGTTCGCGATCACGTTCACCACTCCGAACGGCTGGTCCACGGTCTTGATGTCGATGAGCTTCGACAGGTCGTTGACGAGCTGATCGCGCTGGTCGCGCAGGTCGTTGGCCTGATCGCCGCCCTGCTCGCGGATCGAGATGCGCAGGTTGAAGTCGGCAACCCGTTTGGCGTAGTCGTTGACCGTCGATACTTCCTGCGAGACGCGGCCGGCGATGTCGGCCCGCATCCGGTCGATGGTGCCGGCGGCGCTGTTGAACTGGCGGGCCAAGTTGCCGGCCGCCGCGAGGATCGGCCGCCGGGCCGCGGCACTGTCGGGCAAACTGGTGAGCTTTTCGACCTGATTGAAGAAGCTGTCCAACCCGTCGCCGATGCCACCTTCGCCCGCGCCGAACGTCGCTTCGATCTGGCGACGGATCTCGAGCCGGGTGTCGAACGTGCCCTGGTCGGCGTTGCCGCTGAGGATCGCGGTGCGCACCGGCGCGGTGGTGTATCGCGTCAGACTGGCGACATCGACCCCGGAGCCGAGCACGTCGCCGGTGACGCGGTTGACGAGGTTCAGCGCCTGCCGGTGGTAGCCGGGGGTGGTGGCGTTGGCGAGGTTCTGGCCGACGAGGTCGAGGCCGCGCTGCCCGGCCGCGAGCGCCGAGGTGCCGATCGGGAATGCGTTCATCATGGGTTAGCTGTGCCCCGGGACCGCGCCGGCCGCGCCGGGCTCGACCCGAACCCCGGTCGGCCCGTAGCGCGACGGGGTTTCGGTGCCGAGGTCGGCGAGTACACCGCGGAAGTAAGATCGTAGATGGCCGATGAGATTTGCGTTGCGGGCTTGAACGGCCGCCAGTTCGGTGGCCCCGGCGGTGAGCCGGGCACGAGCCGCACGAAGGTCCGCGGCGAAGGGGTCCGGAAGCGCGGCCGCGAGTGCCGCGAGCGTCACCCCTTGCGCGGACAGCCC
The DNA here is from genome assembly GCA_005773755.1 of Planctomycetia bacterium. Lineage (GTDB taxonomy): Bacteria > Planctomycetota > Planctomycetia > Gemmatales > Gemmataceae > Gemmata. Next base: position 641 of record SXHE01000290.1, on the reverse strand, counting down.
CAGTTCGCGTGCGAGCGCGGCTGCGGCGGCGGCCCGCGGTGGGGCCGCGTCGTGGAGCGAAACCCCGGCCGCTTCGTACTTTGCGCCGGTGGCCAGCGCGCCGGGCAGGTCGCCGCGGCGCAGGGCCGCGAACACGTCGTTGCCGCACGCGAGAGCGTCGCGCAGGACCGCTTCCTCACGCGCGAGGTGGTTGAGTAGGGCGCTGGTGAGCGGGTGGAGTGTGTGCATCGGTGGTGAGTGGCTTGGGTGCCGTCGCCTGCATCTGGCGGAGCAGTGCGGTCGCCATCCCGACCCCGCCGTTGTCGGCCAGGTGCCGACTCAGGTACAGGTCGAACAACCCGCCCTGCACGTCCCCCGAATCGCCGGGGAACAGCCCGCCGCCTTCTTCGTCCAGCGTCTGCCGCATTTCCTTGAGCAGCATCGAAAGGAACGTGGCCTCCATCTCTTTGGCCGCGTCCTTCAGCTTCGCATCGGCCGCACCCTTGACCGTAGCACCGGGTTTGGCCGCGAGTGGGAGCGAAACTGTGGCCGGCGACGAAATTCCTTCAGCCCCGAGCATAATTTTCTCCTGTGGCAGTGAATCGGCGGCTCGATGGCCCACGCGCGCGGTGCGAAGTTGCAACAAGCGAGCGGCGCGGCGG
>SXHE01000289.1 GCA_005773755.1 Planctomycetia bacterium | reverse complement strand
CTGCTTCTGGTGTACCGAGGCCATGTTCCAGCAGATGAAGGGCGTGAAGAAGGTGGTGTCGGGGTACAGCGGTGGCGCGGTGCCGAACCCGACCTACGAGGCCGTGTGCGGCGGGCGCACCGGCCACGCAGAGGTGGTGCAAGTGCATTACGACCCGAAGGTGCTCTCGTTCGCGGACCTGTTGGAAGTGTTCTGGCGGTCGCACGACCCGACCACGCTAAACCGCCAGGGGAACGACGTGGGCACGCAGTACCGCTCCGTGGTCTTCTACCACTCCGAGCGCCAGAAGCAGTTGGCCGAGAAGTACAAGGTGAAGATCGACGAGGCGCGGGTGTTTCGTTCTCAACTCGTGACCGAGATTTCGCCGTACACGACCTTCTTCCCCGCGACCGCGGACCACCAGAACTTCTACCGCACCAACCCCGACCAGGGCTACTGCCGGGTGATGATCGGGCCGAAGGTGGAGAAGTTCCGGAAGGTGTTCGGAGAACGGATCAAGACGGAATAGCCACTTCGCGCGCCTGGCGGGCGCGTTATCCTCTGCGTTGCGGATCACCCACGCGGAGGACATGCCGTGAACAAGCGCGCGCTCGCGATCGTGGCGACGGGTTCAATTGTCGTCGGCGCTCTGCTCTGGTCGCACGCGGAGAAGCCGGCCGACCCACAGCCCGCGATGAAGTTGCCGAAGGCGGTGGGCGCGATCCACCCGCGGCTCTCGCCCGACGGGGCCACACTCGCGTTCTCCTACCAGGGTGAAATCTGGACCGCGCCACGGATGGGCGGCACGATGACCCTTCTCGCGCCAAGCGAGGGTTTCGACACCGAACCCGCGTGGGCACCCGACGGCATGCGGGTCGCGTTCGTGCGTGGGGCCGCGGTGAAGCTCGTCTCGTTTCCCGACGGCAAGGACGTGCCGCTGCCCAAGCCGCTCGTAACGGCGAACATCTACACCGTCAACAAGCTCGACTTCTCCGCGGACGGCAAGAAGCTCCTCGGTGCGTTCCGCAGCGACGGCAAGGAGAACAGCGTCGCGTGGTACGACCTCGCGACCGGCGACGTCACGCCGATCATGCCGGTGCCGCCGGTTTCGTACACCTTCCGCTTCGCGCCCTCGCCCGATAGCAAGTGGCTCATCAACACCGCGATGCCCGACGTGCCGGGCGAGCAGTCCGGCAGCGCCGGTTCGCATACCGAATTCTGGAAGCGCGCCGCGGACGGCACCGGCAAGCCGGAGAAGCTCTGCCAGCTCGACGGCCGCGTTCACGACCTGTGCTTCGCCACCGGCGGACGGACGCTCATCGTCGCGGCGGAACTCGGTCAGGCTCACGACGACTTGTGGGAATTCACGCTCGCGTTCGACGGACCCGACAAGAACAAGAGGAAGCTTACCAGCGGGCAGGCCGACGAGGACCGGCCGACGGTTTCGCGCGACGGCAAGTGGCTCGCCTACACCGACAACCGCGACGGCGCGACCGCGATCATCGTTCGCGACACCGCAAGCGGTGAAGAAGCCGCCGTTCGCTTCGACCGGATGGACTACCGGCGGCCGACCGGCACGGTCAAGCTCGCGGTCACGGACGCCGCGACGAAGCAGCCCACGTTCGCGCGCTTGTCTCTGCGCGAAGAGAAGGGCCGGTTCCACGCGCCGCCAGGCGCGCTGCACCGTTCGCTCCGCGGGCGCGGGCACTTCTACAGCAGCGGCGCGGAGTTCGTGCTGCCCGCGGGAACGTACAAGCTCGCCGGGTTCCGCGGCCCGGAGTACAAGGTCGCGGCGCGCGAGTTCACCGTCGAGGCCGGGAAGACGAGCGAGATCTCGGTCGAGATGGAACGCTGGGTTCACCTCGCGAAGGACGGCTGGTATTCCGGCGAACTACACATCCACGCGAACTACGGCTACGGCCAGTGGTTCAACACGCCCGAAACGATGCGGCAGCAGTGCGTCGGCGAAGACCTGAACGTGTGCAACTTCGTGGTCGCCAACTCCGACGCCGACGTGGTGTACGACCGGCCGTTCTTCCGCGGCGCACCGGACCCGCTCTCGACCCCTGAGTACATTCTGTACTGGGGGCAGGAGTTCCGCAGCACGATCTGGGGGCACATGACCCTGGTGAACTTGAAGCAAGTCGTCGAGCCGGTGTTCACCGGGTTCAAGGGCACGACGAATCCGTGGGACACGCCGAGCAACTCCGACGTGGCCGACCGCACCCACTTGCAGAAGGGCGTCGTGAACTACACCCACGTCTCGCAGGCGGAAGACTGGTCGAAGACGCCCTACGCGGCGAAGGCGATCCCCATCGATGTGGCGCTGGGCAAGATCGACACGCTCGACATCAATAACTCGTGGGGCGGGTCGGTGCCGGTGTGGTATCGGCTCCTCAACTGCGGGTTCCGCGTCCCGGCGACCGCGGGCACGGACGTGTTCCTCAATCGCATCGGCAGCAACCTGCCGGGCGGCGACCGCGTGTACGTTCACACCGGGCGGAAGCTCGATTATGCGGAGTGGATCGCGGGGCTGAAGGCCGGCAAATCGTTCGTGACCAACGGCCCCGTGCTGACCTTCACCGCGAACGGCATCGAGCCGGGCGCGGTTCTGAAACTCCACGAGAAGCCGAAAGTGAAGGTGAAGGCGACGGCGCGCTCACAGTTCCCGCTCACGAAAGCGGAACTGGTTCACAACGGCAAGGTGGTCGCGACCGCGATGCTCGGCCCGGACAAACTTACGGCGACGCTCGACCAGGAGGTTGCGCTGGATCGCGGCGGCTGGCTGGCGTTCCGTTGTGACGGCCCCGGCACGGTGGACACGCCGCTCTTCTCGCAGAACGCGCACACGAACCCGGTGTACCTCGACACGGGCGCGGACGTTCGCTCCGCGGACGAAGCCCGCGCGTTCCTGAAGTGGATCGATCAGTTCGAGCTGGTGTTGCGAACGCGCGACCGATTCCCGACACCCAAGACGCGCGAGCAAGCACTGGAGCAACTGCAAGCCGCCCGTGCCGTGTACGGAAAGATCATTCGGGACGCGAAGTAGGCGCGCCGATTGCATTACTCCTGCTGCCCACCGACCGCGGACATGTTCGCGCGGTCGCTCTCACCCAGAGGAGGGAATGCATCATGGCGGACAACATGAGGTCCAAACGCGACGCGGGCGGGATCGCCGACGTTCGGGAGCGGATGGATGTGATCGCGTCGTGCGGTAAGAAGGTCGGCGTGGTCGATCACGTCGAGGGCAACACCATCAAGCTGACGAGGAGCAACAGCCCGGACGGGCAGCACCACTTCCTGCCGGGGTCAATGGTAGCGAGCGTCGACGGCAACGTTCACCTGAACAAGAACTCGGAACAGGCGTGTAACGAGTGGAAGCCGGATGCCGCCTCGTGCAACTGTTGAGGCCCGGTGCGCAGTGAAGTGCTCAACGCGGCCCGCTCCCGAACCGGAGCGGGCCGCGGTCGTTCCCGGCCGCCCACTTTTTCCGTTCTCGCCTTTACCGGGGGCGGGCGTTTTCTATAGTGACGGATACCCTCACACACAGAGCCGCGAACCGGCTCGCTTAACGGGAGTGCGAATGGGCTTGCGGATGCGCGTTCACGAGCGGGAGCCGATCGGTGCCGCTCTCCGGCGGTTCAAGAAGTTGATCGAGCGCAGCGGCATGAAGGGCGAGCTGCGCGCGCACGAGTACTACGAGAAGCCGTGCGAAGCGCGCCGCCGCAAGGAGGCCCGCCGCAAGAACGCCATCCGCAAGGCCGTCACCATGCCCCGCACCTGAGTTCGGGCGAACCCCGCCCGCAAGGGCGGGGGTG
>SXHE01000288.1 GCA_005773755.1 Planctomycetia bacterium | reverse complement strand
GGGCGCGTCCGGCGGGAACCGCGGCCCGGTGTGCGCGGTCGCGCCCCACGAGTTCAGGCAGAACAACCCCGGCCGCGCGCCGCCGCGTGCGCCGATGAAGGTCATGCAGTGGTACCAGGTGCCCGACGGGGTACAGAACCCGTCGGCGTCGCGCGTCATCTTGAAGCCCTGGCCGCTGCACACGACGACCGGGTAGCCCTGGCGGATCGCCTTGTCCGCTTCCGTGTAACTGGTGACGAGCGCGTAGCCTTTTACCGCGCTCTCTTTCGCGAGCGGTTCGAGGTCGTCCGGCACGCCCGTTCTGCCCCACGCGCGGCAGCGCGCGTCGTCGTAGCGCGTCAGGTCGTACTTGCCGCCCAGGTGAACGCCGCGCGGGAGCACGCCCCACCTGCTCACCCACTCGACCGCCCACGCGCCGATAGAGCCGTCGCCGGTGATCTGCCCGCGGCCCACCTCGACCCGGCTGCCGGCGTAGATGACTTCTTGGACGAGGTCGCGATAGCGCCCGCCCCGGCCCGATGCGATCTGCACGCACAGCAGGTGTTCGACCGCGCTCGCGGTGCCGAAGCTGGTGCAACTGCCGACCTGCCCCTGGTCGCGTGCGGGCAGCACCGCGCCCGTCACCTTCTTGGCCGCGTCCCACAAGTACACGTCGCCGGGGTGGGCCAGCGCCGCGCGCCCGGCGGGGGTGTGCCCGAACGCCGGGACCGCGTGCCGCGCGAGGTGCGCGGTTACGGCCTCTTCGTCGAACAGCCAGCCCTGCGCCCGCGGCGCGAACTCGTCGAGCGCCGGCGCGGGTTGCTTCTGTTCGGTCACTTCGACCGGCGGCGCGACCGGCGCGCCGTACCGACCCACCAGCGCCCCGGCCGCGATCAACGTCAGGCGGATCAGCCACGCGCGGAGCGCATAGGATGTGCGGTTCATTTGGTCAGCTCCTCCAGGTGTGACGCGAGCCGGGTGAACAGGGCCGTGGCGCGGGACCGCTGCGACGCGCTCAGCGGTTCCTCGCTGGTCATGCCGAGTACGGCGAGCAGAACGGCCGCGACCGCGGCGCGCACCGCCGGCAGCGCGGTCGGGCCGATGAGCGCCTCCGCGACCTTCCGCACCCGCGTGAGCAGTTCCTTCGAGTGCGGCACGTCGGGATCGGTGACGACGCGGGCCGCGTCGCGATAGATCGCGGCGAGTTGGAGCACGTCGGCCCGCGCGCCGCGGTCGCGGGCCAGTGCGTCGGCCAGCTTCGCCCTCAACCCGTCGTCGGGCGGCGGCGGGGCCGGCGCGCCCTCAATCACGACGACGACCCGCGCCGGCTCCGATGGCACGTCGCCGGCCGCGGTGTAGGCCAGCAGTTCGTAGGTGCCGGGCAGCCCGGTGAAGTAGATGAGCTTCCCGCCGTCGGCCGGTTCGACGGACAGACCGGGCGACAGTGCGACCCAGCGCACAACCTTGCCCGGCGTCTCGGCGCGCAGCTTGCCGATGGTGCCCGCGCGCACCGTCACGGGCTCGGGCAGCTTCAGCGGAGGCCCGTCCGGGACGAGGGTGGGCAAAACGAACAGTCCTTGCACAACGACAACAACGGCCCACATGATGTGGCCTCCGAGAGGGGGGTGGCAGTGGCAACGGGGAGGGCGATCGGGCGGCGTGCGCCCGGCAGACGTGTGAACGTCCTTACATGTACAACTGTGGGTGATCGGATGTGCAGAGTCAAACAATCCGCGCGGAATTATTTTCCGCGCGGTTCGGCGAGCGAGTGATACGGGATCGGGTTGGCTTCTCGACTTTAGCCGGCCTCAGTTACATGATCCCGGTGCGGGTGTCCGGTTCGCATCTGTAACCCCTCCCCCCGGCCCCCTCCCCTGTGCGGGGAGGGGGGGCACGCGCGCCGAACTTGCCGCGCGCCGGGAAGCGTCACGGTACTTCAATCGCGAAACCACCCCTCCCCGCACAGGGGAGGGGGCGGGGTTTACCACGCGAACCGGACGCTATCACCGAGTGCACGGATGAGAGGCCGGAGCTTACACGCGCCGTTCGGCACCGGGGGTCACAGACCCCGCTACAGAAATGCGAGCGACGCGATCCGGAATCACTTCTTGCCGAGCAGGTGCGTCTCGAACCAGTCGGCCAGAAACGGCAGTTCCTTGAACAACCAGACCCCGGCGTGAGGCATCTCGGGCGCGACCTTCAATTTGCACGTCGCGCCGCACTCGTTCAGCTTGGCGATCAGTGCCTTCGACTGTTCGATCGGAACCACCTTGTCCGCGTCGCCGTGGATGATGAACGTGGGGACGGTGTCCTTGCTCGCGTGGGTCAGCGGCGAAAGCTCGCGGGCGATCTCGCGCCGGCGTTCGGGCGATACGCGCTCGTACTTGCAGGTGGTCGCGTCGTACTCGCGGAAGTCGAACGCGGGGGCCACGTCCTTCGACAGAATCTTTTCCAGGGCCGGGAAATCCGACGGCGGGAACAGGCACGCGACCGCCGCGACCTTCGACGACTGGCGCTCGACCGCGTCCTCGGCCTTCGGGTTGCCGGGCTTGCCCGCGCACCCGGTCATCAGCGCCAGGTGCCCGCCGGCCGAGCCGCCGGTCGCGCCGATCTTGTCCGGATCGACGCCGTACTTCTTCGCGTTGTGCTTCACGAACCGCACCGCGCGGTGGGCGTCCGCGACGATCTCCGGCACGGTGTACTTCGGCTGGCTCCCGTGCATCACCGCGAACACCACGAACCCGCGGTCCACGAACGGCGTCAGCGTCGCTTGGAACCACTTGAGCAGGGTGCGGCCGGAGCGGTACTCGGCCGAGATGAAGATGATGACGCCGGCCCCGTTGGGCTTCTTGGGGGTGAGCACGTCCAGCACGAGCGCGTTGCCGTCGCGCTCCCCGTACACGACGTTCTCGGTGCGGGTGTGGTTCGGCGCGTCCGCGGGTTGGGCGCGGGCCGGGGTCGGCACGGTCAGCGCGGCGAAGACGGCGAGCGCGGCCAGGCGAGCGAACAGCGGTGCGGCGGTCATGGGCAACTCGGGTGCGGTGAGGTGACTCGCGACACCCCTCAACTGGCCGCGGCCCGACGCGACCCCGCACGGATCGCGGATTATTTCGTTCCCGCCATCGCTTCCGGTGTCGAACGCGAGGCGGTACACTTCACACGCTCTCACGCTCATACCCGCGATTGCGGGTCGAACCCGTTGAAATAATTCTCGGAATGCGTGCGGGGTGCCGGGCGGCGGCGGTCAGTTCTGGGTGAGTGGTCGGTGCCGGCTGGTGTAAAGTGATCGCACCGAGGTTGCCGGATAACTATCCTCACCCCAGCCCGCCTCGCGTGATACCATCAGATGGTTTTCAGTACTCCCGGGCAGGTTAGCCGATACTGCCCGGAGGTTTGCGGCGGCGTCTTTGGTGAGGGGTTTCGTGGGGAACAATCGCGACGCACAACGGCAACGAGCGAAGCGCCGGAAGGCGAAGCTCGCTCGTCTCCGGACAGGTGGCACGATCCGTGTGCTGGACCTGTTCGCGGGTTGCGGGGGGATGTCGTTGGGTTTTGCCCGCGAGGGTTTTCAGATCGTTGGTTCGGTCGAACACGACGACCTCGCGGCACTCTCCCACGCCATCAACTTCCACAGGAACGATGAGCCGAAGAAGCGCGAGCGGCACCGAAAGGCGCGGGACATCACCGCGACCACCCCGGCGGAGTTGGCCGCGGAACTCCAGCTTGGGGATACGGCAGGTTGTGTGGACGTCATCGTTGGAGGCCCGCCGTGCCAGTCCTACGCCCGTGTGGGCCGGGCCAAACTCCGAGAAGTCAACGACCACCCGACGGCGTTCAAGATCGACCCGCGCGGCAATCTCTACCTCCGATACCTCGAATACGTGCGCGCGTTCGTCACCTGCCCTCACATGATACGGTGTGGAAAGTAACTTTCCCCTGGTCTGTCGCCTGACGAGGCCCGCCGTGCTTCAAACCGATGACTATGTCATTCTTGTACGGGGCGTGGACGACGTTCCGTCTGGGCAACTCTGCCGGGTGCTTGCCCCAGACGAGACAGCCGCTTTTCATCGATATAGCGCGAGCGATTGGATTCCGATCTTGAGTTGGACTGGCTATGTTGTTTGGAGCGCCCAAGACAACCTGATTGAAGTGAGTGGGGACAACGCACGACTGGAACAGCTCTTTCAGTACGGGTTCTCAAACATCAGTTCCAACTTCGGCCAGCAGTTGAGGCAGACGTGACAAGACGAAACTGGTCAAGAGAAGAGACACTTGTCGCCTTCGCGTTGTACTGCCGCTTGCCGTTCGGCAGACTCCACGGGCGAAATCCCGAGATCGTCTCTGTTGCCCAGAAGCTCGGCCGAACGGCGAGCGCGGTTGCGATGAAGTGTTGTAATTTGGCCTCGCTCGACGAGTCGCACCAAGCACGCGGAATCAGAGCACTGTCTAACGTCTCCGCTCAGGATCGAACGGTTTGGGATGAGTACCTCGCGAATCCAGATTCCGTCAGCTTTGAAGCTGCAAGGGCATTGGCAACTATCGAGTCCAGACCACTCCTCCCACTTGAGGACGTCGAACATTTTGGTGAGGGGAGGGAATCCGAGCGCGTGGTTCGCGTTCGAGTGAACCAACGCTTCTTTCGGGAGATGATCCTCGCGGGGTACACCGAGAAGTGCGCCGTATGTGGACTGGCGCTTCCCGCTCTTCTGGTGGCATCTCACATTGTGCCGTGGTCGGTCGATCCCGTCCACCGACTGCATCCTCGGAACGGACTGTGCCTTTGCGGTACTCATGACCGGGCGTATGAATGCGGGATTCTCCGAGTTCATCCTAATTATCGAATTCGCATCTCGGTTGCAGGGGAGTTGCGAGAGGAATCAGCGACGGCGAATTGGCTGGTTCGTTTTGAAGGGGAACGCATTCGCCTTCCGCAGCGCTGGTCACCCGATCCTGTCCTTTTGCAACGTAAACTGGATCTCCTGAGTGCCGCCGGTTCAATCTGACTTCGTCCCCTCCATCGGTGCTTCGGTGCGATGCTCCTGTGAGCACCCGCGGTCTGCTTGCCGTCAGCGATCAGGCCCAGGGCTCGCAACTCTCAACAACCACAGTCGCGCTGCGCGGCAAGGATTCCGAGCCGACACCGGTGCGAGGTGTTCGAGTTCCCGCCACACGACTGAACTCGTTTCGATTGAAACGCGCAGCGTTCCCCTTCTTTCGCGCCGGAGGTTGCCCGTGGATCCGCAGTCGCCCGGTGGGTCGGTGACGATCTGGCTGGAGCAGCTCAAGGCCGGCGATCCGGCCGCCGCGATGCCGTTGTGGGAAGGGTACTTCGCCCGGCTCGTCGCGCTCGCCCGCAAGCGGTTGCAGTCGGTGCCGCGCGGCGCGGCCGATGAGGAAGACGTCGCGCTCTCCGCGTTCGACAGCTTCTGCACGGCCGCCGCCGCGGGCCGGTTCCCGCGACTCAACGACCGCGACGACCTGTGGCAGGTGCTGTTCGTCGTCACCACCCGCAAGGCCACCGGTCTGGTCCGCCGCGAGACCCGCGAGAAGCGCGGCGGCGCGCGCGAGCACACCGCACCGGCCACCGAAGCGATCGACACCGAGCCGACCCCGGACGCGGTCGCGGAGGTCGCGGACAACTGCGCCCGGCTGCTCGGGCTGCTGGGCGAAAAGTCCCTTCAGGACGTGGCGGTGTGGAAGATGGAGGGTTACACGAACGCGGAGATCGCCGAGAAGTTGGGCCGAACGGTCTCGACAGCGGAACGCAAGCTGAACGCGATCCGAACCATCTGGGAGCGCGCCGGCGTTGGGTGAGGCCGGCAGGAACGCACCAACAATTGCTACCGACGCTGCGTCGCGCGGGTGCCCGCGGTATACTGCCGGTGGAGGACCACCTATGCCCCTGCACGACCACTTTCACCTGCCCATGAGTAAGCGCGCGTCGTGGGAGGAAGTCCACGGGCTGTGGCCCGGTATCATGGCGATGCGGCTCAACGAACTGTTGCCGCCGGAGTTTCGCAGCGGCGTGAAGATTCACCTCGGTTCGTTGGTCGAGGTGGACGCCGGAGCGTTCGAGTACGACGACGCGCCCCTGAACGGCGCGGCGGCGGACGAGGGGTTGGCGTGGCAGGCCGCGACGCCGACCCTGTTGCTCGACACCGACGAGCTGACGCCGCCCGAATACGAGGTCCGCGTGTACGACGAGACCAACGAGCGGCGGCTCGTGGCCGCGGTCGAGATCGTCAGCCCGCGGAACAAGGACCGCGCCGACTCACGCGATGCTTTCGTCTCCAAGTGCCACGCGATGCTGCAACAGCACGTCTGCGTAGTGATCGTCGATCCGGTCACGGAGCGCTCGGGCAACTTGTGGGGCGAACTCGCGCAGCGGCTCGGCGCGCAACCGCCGACGATGGCGAACGTCCCGCTGTACGCCGTGTCCTGTCGGACGCACTTCGCCAACGCCCGCTATCGCGTCGAAGCGTGGGAACACGAACTGACGGTCGGCGCGGCGCTGCCGACGCTGCCGCTGTGGATCAGCGATTCGTACTACGTGCCGCTCGAACTCGAATCGACCTATCAGACCACCCTCCGCGGCCTGCGGCTCGGGTAGCGCTCGTTCACGTCACGCCCGGATCGAACCCCGCGGCCGGCGCGCCTGTCACTTTCTGGACGCGGGTTTCGCTCGCACATAAGCCAACCTCAACTCACACGCACTGAAGGCGCGCCGATGCCGAGCTATCACCCCGCCGAAGTCGAACCCCGGTGGCAGCAGTTCTGGGAAACGAACAAGACGTTCCGCACGCCCGACCCCGGCGAACCCTCGGTCGCGGGCAAGCCGAAACACTACCTCTTGGACATGTTCCCGTACCCCAGCGGGGCCGGGCTGCACGTCGGCCACCCCGAAGGGTACACCGCCACCGACATCCTGGCGCGGTTCAAGCGCATGAACGGGTTCCACGTCCTGCACCCGATGGGCTGG
>SXHE01000287.1 GCA_005773755.1 Planctomycetia bacterium | reverse complement strand
GGCGTACCAACTCGAACCGCTCGACGTTATCCGCCTCGAATTGACCGACCCCGTCCCGATGGAGCCCCTCCAAGACTCCTTCACCATCGATCCGGACGGCACCATCGATCTCGGAACCACCTACGGTGGCCGTGTCAAAATCGCGGGCCTGACCGTCGCCGAAGCCAAACTCGCCGTCGAAAAATCCCTCGCCGCTGCCAAGTTGAAAGCTCCGAAACTCACGATCCGTCTCGCGCAGTTACGAAGCGTCCAGCAGATCAATGGACAACACCTGGTTCGTCCCGATGGAACGATTGGGCTCGGTCGGTACGGTAGCGTGTCCGTGATGGGAAAATCCCTCGCCGACGCGAAGAGAGCGGTCGAGAAACACCTGAGCCAGTACCTCCTCGCCCCCGAAGTGTCGGTGGAGGTGCAAGGCTTCAACAACAAGACCGAAACGCCCCGGGGTTCGGTGCCGACCGTCCCCACTCCCACGTCCGCTAATCCGGTCGAGCGACCGGGCTGTAGGGTCGAAGCGAGGGGTCCGGTGCCGGTGCTGCCCCCGCTCCGCGAAGGCGCCCTACCCGACGCCCCGCCCCCGCCGTGCATCCACGAAGTCCTGAAGGCGCTGCCGCCCGCACCGCGGGGCATTCCGTTGGTCTTCGAGGTGTCTCGGGAGAACATCGAGCAAACCGCATGGGTTGTGAAAGAACTCGAGGCCGACAAACTCGACCCGCCCCGGTTCTACCCGCTCGTCGGTATTGCCCGACTGCATCACGCCACCTGGAAGTGTACCGTCACGTTCTCGGAAACGATCACGAGCGACTTCCCGTTCCCCTTCAAGACGACTCACGAGCGGGTCGAAGTCGTGCGGATACCCCAGCTGAGCCTTTATCGGTATGTGGTGCCAGAATCGCCGGCGGCTCCGTCGGGCGAACCGACGAAGGTCTCGAACGGGTCAGGCAGCGTCGTCCCGGCCGGCGGGACCGCCCCCGCGAACCCGCTCCACGGCACCTGGGTGCGGGAGCAGGACGGGATGCAGGTGGTTCTGAAGTTCACCGAGAAGCGGTTGAACGTGGAGATCAACGCCACGTTCGCGGTGCCGGGCGAGAAAGGCCCACCGGCCCGCTTCAACCAGTCGCTCGACGCGGACTACTCCACCAGTCCGGACGGAACGGTATTCGGCATCCTCACCGGGATCGACGTAACTCTCGGAGAAGGGCTCCCGCCGGAGACCTATGCGTCGGTCAAAGAGGCTCGACAGAAATTTGCGAAGGCGACCGGGACCATGTTCACATTCCGCACGCGCCTGGACGGCGGGCGATTGACCCTGTCCGAGCCGCGGGCGAGCATGTTCGATTCGGTGCGCGGGCCGACCGGCGATGTGAAATCGGACGCGCGGGCGCTTGTGGAAGGGATCTTCGCTGGCCGGTTCGAGCGGGTGAACGGCAAGGTGTCGCCCCCGAAGCCGACCGCCGGCGGCATCATCAACCAGTATTCCGAAGACCCGAACGTGCGGATCGAGCAGTTGCAGAAACCGAAGGACGAGCAACAGCAGAAGGGGACCGGACTGGTGCCGCCGCCGTCCACCCCGGCGCCGAAGTGCAAGGACTGCGCCCCGCCGCTCAAGCTGATCCCGGGTGGGAGCGAACCCGTTGCGCCGCTTCCCATGTCGCGAGGTTAGTCGCAGCGACCGCGGCACGGCCGGTTCAGTGGCGTTGACACCGCGAACCGGCACGGTCATTTGGTGAGCAGAAGCGTTCCGAAAATCCCCTTTCGTCCCTCGCCAGTTCTCGGTGTCGATGGTGCCTTTATTCTTGTGCAGGATTGCCGACCCCAAGATCGACAGGAACGCGGGCGACACAACCAAGGAACCGGGATGCAGCCACAAGGAAGGTGCCGAATGCGTGCAGTCGTCGTGATCGCGGCAAGCATCGTGCTGGCGGGTTGCGTGAACCTGAGGTACGCGCCCGGGAGTTGGGGCGGTGGCTCCGCCGGACACGGCAGTGACACGACCTCGGGGCGGATCGATTACGGGGTCGCGCATTTAACGTTGAACGACCGCGTGTACTTCGTCCTGGTCTCGGAAGGAGCGGGCGGTTCGTCGTGCAGAAGCGGCCCGCCCGCGTCCGGTACGCTCCGGACGGTAGACGGGCGCGAGGTGGAGTGGGCGTGCGACACGCGGGACGGGCGAACCGGCCGCGTGACCGTCGGGGCCGAGCGGTTCGAGTTGGCCGAGGGGAGCGTGTTCCTCGTCAACCTCCGCAACGGGCGCGCGGTTGTGGAACAGATCGCCGTCGAGGACGCACAACTTCAAGGCGGCTTCATCGAGCACCGCCTCGAGGCTGTAGCCGGGTCGAACGAGCGGTTGGCGGCGTTCCTCAAGCTCTGCGAGACGCCCAAGTAGTGGCCCCGGAACCGCTTCCAGAATCCCGCTTCGGCAAGGAGGCCGAACACATGCGACGCGCGATCCACGTCGTCCTGATCCTGAGTGTGCTGAGCGGGACCGGGTGCGCCACCGGGATGAACGTGAAGCACGCGAACTGCAAGCCGTTCGGCGGCACGAAGATGAACTGCGTCGAGTTCTGCGGCGGCGGGCAGAACGGAGGGTTCGCCGCGGCCGTCTTGTGGCCGCTCTGGCTGGCCGACAAACCGCTCTCCTTCGCCGGCGACGTGGTCACGTTGCCGTACGTCCTCTGGCAGCGGGAGGAGTTGCGGAAGCGACCCGCACCGAAGGAAGAGGCCCCGCCCCGATCGCCAGACGATCGCGTCCCTGGGCCATAAGAGCGCGGTCTACTTGACCGCCTTCTCAGCGATCGGACGACGGCACCGCGGGCGTGTGGGATCTGAGCAAACCGTAACCGATCGTTCAGCACGCAACTGTGTTTTTCGGGTGTCGCTTTTGGGCAAGACCTCAACCTGAATGGAGATGACTGATGCGAATTCCGACTCTGCTTCTGACCTGCGTCGCGATCGTACTCGGTGCGACCGGCGTTCAGGCTCAACCCCCGACGGTTACCTGGAAGATCAACGCGAACGGGCACGACGGGGAACTGGTCATCGACAGCATCAAGGAAGGGAAGGTCGAAGGTACACTTCTCGGCGACAAGATTCGCGGCTCCTACGACGAGAAGACGAGGTGCCTGAGCCTCCTCCGTCTGGGCACCGACGGTCATGCCTTCCAGTCCTACAAGGGTTACCTGTTCCTCAATCCGGAGGAGAAGCAGACCAAGTACAACCTCGCCGGGACGTTTCAGGTCTTCGCCGGCGAAGGCGGCGCGGGGGTGGAGTACGGCTGGTACGCCCACGTCACCGTGTCCAAAGAGTAGTGCCCCCGAACCGCGACTCTGGTGCGGACGCCATTTACACGGAGGTGAGCATGCGCCCGTTTCTCGTATCGGCTGTGCTCTTGGCTCTCGGCATGGGGGCCGTCCTCGCCGGTGAGCCCGATCAGGAGGTGATTTGTGTTTCACAACGGAGCAAGGTGTTAAGCCTGTTCCGGGTGAACCTGCAAACCGGTGACGCGAAGAACCTGACCCCGGAGAAAGGCCCGGTCGCCTTCCCGGCGCTCAGTTCGGACGGCAAACGGGTCGTGTTCGCCGCTTCGTGGGACGGCGGACAGAACCTCTACGTGACCGACGCGGACGGCCGGAACCCGAAGCGAATCACCAAGCTGTCGGCCGAGCAATTCCCCACGCTCGCGACGTGGTCCCCGGACGGCACCAAGATCGCCTACATGCGCGGCTTGCTCAACCGCGACCCGGAAGTCGTGGTGATCGACGCCGACGGCACGAACGGGAAGGTACTCGGCGACAACCTGGGTGAACCGTCCTGGTCCCCGAACGGCAAAAAGATTGCTGTGGTCACGCGCATCGGCGGCGCGTTCCGGCTCGGGACCATCGACCCCGATGGCAAGAACCTGAAACTGTTTGAGACCGGGGCGAAGAACACGCGCGGGCAGGTCCACCCGTGCTGGGCGCCGGACGGCAAGCGGATCGCGTTCGCGGACGTGATCGACGGGGTACAACAGATCTTCGTGTGCGACGACGACGGCAGCAACGTGAAGCGGGTGACCAACATCCCGCCGGACTGCACCAGCCCGTCCTGGGCCCCCGACGGCAAGCGGATCGCGTTCGCGGCGCATAAGGCGAACATGATGGCCCTGTTCTTCATCCGGCCGGACGGGACCGGGCTCGAGCAGATCGACGCCACGCAGATCAACGCATCGGTCCACACGGGCCGGCTCTGCTTCCTCCCGCCGACGCCGAAGTTCACCGCGAAGGTCCGAGAACTGGCCCACGACCCGAAGCAAGGCGGGCGCGCGACAACGGGCAAGTCATTAGAGGTTTGCACCACACGCGAACAGTTGGAACAGAAGCTCGGCAAGGCCACGGCCGCCGAACTCTGGAAGCAAATCGACCCGAAGGCGGAATCGGTCGTGATCGTCGGGTATGGGGACACCGGGTTCGATCCCACCAAAGAAACCTTCGACGTCCGGGGCGCCGACGCGGGCGGGGTGCCCGTCGCGCTGTTCAAGTATCGCTACACCGGGACCGATGTCGTGCAAGTCGGCTTCTTCGGTGAGGGGCGGTTCAAGGTGTTCGCGGTCCCGACCGGGACCGCCGCCGGGTGGGACCGCGAGTGACGGGACTTTCGGCAACGGTGGCCGGCGGCGGAACGCTCGGGCCACGAACCGCGCAAGTAACAGCGATTGGGATGCGTCATCGAAAGCCGCCTGGAGTGCGCGATGGCAGATTTCGTTAAAGGAGAGATCGCGTGTCAAGAAAGCGGCCGGCACTGGCCCTCGTTACTCTCGCTTCACTAATCGTCTTTGCGACCGGCGGCTGCCTCGCCCCGGGACATTCCCCGGGACTGAATAGGGGCGAGGTGCCTCCCGACCCGAAGGC
Organism: Planctomycetia bacterium; assembly: GCA_005773755.1. Lineage (GTDB taxonomy): Bacteria > Planctomycetota > Planctomycetia > Gemmatales > Gemmataceae > Gemmata. The sequence goes on along the minus strand of SXHE01000287.1, from coordinate 5,117 downwards.
CGAAGCCGGGGGAACTGGACAGGGACTGTCTCGCAAAGTGAAACGGGGCGAGGTGTGCGATCTCTACCTCGGACCCAAGACGGCCAAGAAGTGGGGCTACATGACCCTGACGGAGGTGCGAAAGAACAACACGGACGACTCCTGTGACGTGTTCATCGCATTCGGCGGAGGACACAAAATATGCAGCGGTGGCTGGATCGAAGCCGGTGAATCGCTGGGGATGAACCTTGCTCCCGAACACCCCCGAGAAAACACCGCGTCGTACCGCGCCTCCGTGCTCGACTTGATGGGCGAGACGGGTTGGGAACTGGTCGGCGTCCACAAAACGGAAGCGGGCTGGCTGGCCTGGGTCTTCAAACAGGAGCGTTGAGACGATTGCTTTCTCCAGGAGACGACAGCATGGCGCGCCACGAGTCACGGTCCCTTCGCAATGTGCTCACGGTGCTCGTCGCGGTCACGGCCGTCTGGGCCGGGAGCCTCACGCCACGCGTTGCGGCCCGGGCGCCGGTGCCCCCGCAGGCGGGCAAGCCGCTGCCCCCGGAACTCGCACTCGTTCCGCACGACGCGGCGTCCGTTGTGACCGCCCGCCCGCGCGCGATCCTGACCCGCTTTCCCGTGGCCGCCCGGGAGAGAGCCGAAGTTCACATCGAGCACCGCGCCGAAGAATGGCTCACGAGCGTGCTCATGGGCGTCGCGCTCGATGACATCGAGCGGTTCACGGTCATCACACCGCCGGACGCGCTGCCCCCGGTCCCGGAGAACGTGAAGGACGCCCGGATGCGGCCGGTCGTCGATCCGGATCCGCCGGGCGTGTTCGCCGTGCCGCCGGAGGTGCGGTCCACAGCGATCCTCATCACCACCCGCCGACCCCTCGCCCGCTTGCCTTACCGATTGCCCGGGAGCCTCGCCGGGGGTTCGACGTTCCGAACCGGGCGAACCGGCACGCACCGCGGGCGAACCTTCGACCTGGACGACGACGGCTGGACCGCGTGGCTGAAGGTCGGCGACCGGACGGCGGTGATCGGCTCCCGTGCGTCGGTCGAGTGGGTCATCGACTGGCTCACGGGACACGCCAAACCCGGCCCACTGGAACACCTCATCCGGGCGACGCGGGACCACGACTTCGCCGCGCTGGTGCGCACGCAGGTGGGACAGAACAACCGGCCGAGCGACTTCCTGGCGGTCAGCACGGACGTTCGCGCTCGGACCCTCGCCAAAGGCATCGAGAACTGGCTCACATCCGCCCGCGAGGAGCCGACGCACGCGCCGGACGCGGTCGCTCTCGGGGCCGACCTGTCGATCGACCGCATCGAGTTGCACGCCGCGTACCCGACCGAGCAGGCGGCGGAACAACACGCCGAGCAGTTCTCCGTATTGCGTAAGGGCGTTCTCGAGTTGGCCGCGCAGGCGCGCCGCGATCTTGCCCAGAACGAAGCGGGCGACGAGCGGCGGCGCGACGCGGACCGGCTCGACACGATGGCCGGCCTGCTGAAGCCACTCGACAAACCGACCGCGTCCGGGCGGGTGGTGTCCGCGGAGCTTTCGGGCCTCGCCCGTCCGACGTTCGCCGATCACAACACGGTCCGATTGAACCTCCGGTGCCTCTTCACCCAGGCGCTACCCTTGAGCGTCAGCTACATCTCGAGCGGGGATGTGAATCTCGAAACGTACCGCGAAGCGCGGATCGCGTCGGCGCTCGGCGCGTACCACGCGAAGCACGGCCGCTACCCGGACGCGGCGGTCGCCGACAAGGACGGCAAGCCGCTGCTCTCGTGGCGCGTGGCGCTGCTCCCGCACCTGGGGTACGAGGATCTGTACACGCGGTTCAAGCTGGACGAGCCGTGGGATTCGCCCCACAACGCGAAACTGCTCGATGAGATCCCGTGGCCGTACTCGGACGGGGACAGCCGCCGCCTCCGGCACCGGCCCACGACCCGCGTGTACCTGCCCGTCGGGCCGGGTACTCTGTTCGAGGGCGGCACCGGCCGACGCAAGGCCGACGCGACCGACGGCGCGGACCAGACGGTGCTGTTCCTCAAGCTCGACCGTTCGGTACCGTGGACGAAGCCGGTGGACGCAGTCGTCGCGCCGGGCAAGCCGCTAACGATTAGCGGCGCGAGAGCGCGGGTCCACGGTATCACCACGGCAGACGGCAAGCCCCGCGACCTGAACCTGTTCGCGTGTCTGGGTGGGGAACTCGACCTTGCTCCGCTACTGACCCGAAGTGGGGGCGAGCCGAAAAGGGACATCGGCAAGACGATCTCGGACGCGGCGCTCGCCGCCGGGCACGATAAACTCGACACGGTGAAGCTCTACCAACGAGTTTTCAAGACCGCAGGGGTCGAGATCCCCGCGACCTTGTCACCACCGAGCGAGACACGGCCGTAATGCGTGCCCGGCGCCGGCCCGGGCCGTTCGCGAATCGAGGGCCGAAGGTCGGAAGTCGCAGCACATGAGGACGGACAGCGAGTATGGAACTCTTCACCGACTCGTTGCTGGTCCTGATCGCGGCCCCGCTCGTCCTCGCGCTGATCGGCATTGAGATCGTCGCGAACCACCTGCACGACCGGCACGATTACACCGTCAAGGGAACGCTGACCAACGCCTCCCTGGCCGCCGTGAACGTCGGGCTGGACGTGTTGATGCGAGCGGTCTGGTTCGCGACGCTGAGCTGGGCCTTCCGGTTTCACGTCGTCCGCGTCCCGAACCTCTGGGCCTACTGGATCGCGCTGCTCGTCCTTCAGGATTTCGCCTTTTACTTCCTTCACCGGGTCGATCACGCGTGCCGGCTGTTCTGGGCGGTTCACGTCACGCACCACTCGGCGGCGGAGTTCAACCTGACCGTCGGGTTCCGCCCGTCGGTCCTGCAACCGGTTTACCGGTTCGCCTGGTTCTTGCCGCTCACGCTGCTGGGCTTCCGACCCGAAGACGTCATGCTCATGTACTCCGTCACCCAGCTCTACGGGGTTCTGGTCCACACCCGGTACGTCGGCCGGCTCGGTCTGCTGGAGTGGGTTCTGTGTACCCCGTCCCACCACCGGGTGCACCACGGCACCAACCCGCAGTACATCGACAAGAACCTGGGCATGGTGTTCATCGTTTGGGACCGGCTGTTCGGCACCTTCGCGGACGAGAACGAAGAGGTCCGATTCGGGGTCGCCGGGAGCGCCCCGACCCATAACCCGGTGCGGGTCATCTTCGGCGAGTGGCTCGCCCTCCTGCGGGACCTGCGCAAGCCGGTTCCGCTTCGGGCCAAACTGATGTACGTCTTCGGCCCGCCCGGCTGGACGTACGCCGTGCAACCCGTCGAGGATCGCGCCGCACCACCCGCGCCCTCACGCCCCCCGTGCTTGTGAGTGGTGCCGCGCGACACGGGCCAGGTGCCGGGAGATGACGGCGAAGGCAACGGACTGCCAGACGCCGTAGACGAGTGACGCGCACGACCCAGCGCTCATCAGCACCGCGGCCGCGACGAAGCACGCGAGGCCGAGCACGTAGAGGCGGCCCCGGTAGAGGCGGCCCAGAGCGAAGAACATGACCCCGTAGAGCACGGACGAACTCGCAAAGAACCGGTCCACATCGGCCGCCCGGACCTCCCCACCGGGCGGGCAGTGGTTCGCGAACAGCAGCACCTGCCCCAGCGAGATGCCGAGCCAGAAGAACAGATTCGCGGTTGACGTCTCGCTTGTCTCGTGTGAAGTGACGTAACAGGTTCGACAGGTTGCGGGCGAGGATCTGTTTGAGCCAGGCGTAGCGTTCGCCGTCGCTGGACCCGCGGAACTGGTCCCAGTCGCGATGCGCTTCGAGGAGCGTCTGCTGGACGACATCCGACTCGTCGAGTTCGGCCCGGAGCCGCGGGTCGAGGCCGATGCGGGCCAGCACCCGCAGGTGCTCACGGGCTTGCGCGAACAAGTTCTCCGCCGTGATCGAGTCGCTCACGCACTCCCCCCCGCGGCGTCACCGGAGCCGGTTTCGTGTTCAGCCTACGGTTCGAGGGCACCGGATCGAGTACCGGCACGCGGTCGGCACGCGGCAACAGTTCCGCGTAGCGACCGAGACGTTGCTCGAAGTGCCGCTGGTAGAACTCCGGCACCGCCACACTCGCGCCGTCGTGGAATGCCCGGAACCCGCGGTCCGTTTCCAGCAACCGCAAGATGGTCCGGGTCTCGCCGGCCTGTTCGCGGAACGAGAGCGTTTGCACCGCGTGGGCGAACCGGACGGCGACCGGTGCCGGACTCGCGACCCGGCGCACGAGCGCCGACCACGAGGTGATCGCGCTCTGTATGCGGACGAGGTGCCGGTACAGCGTGACCGGGTCGTAGTGCTTGAGGGTGGTGACGAGATACGGGGCGCAGTAGCACGCGAGCGGCATCCCCGTCAGGATGCGGCCGTCGACGCGATACCGGTCGAACAGCGGGGTGCCGCCGTAAGGCGTCGGGATGTTCACGTTCGGCCACACGAACGGCAGCCGGCGCACGAAGTCGATGGTCAGGTCGGCCGGCTCGCTCCCGCGGTCCTGATCCGAGCCGAACAAGAAGTTCGCCTGCAAGCCGGGTACGAACCGGTGGAGCGAGCGGAACCGCTCCGCGACGTAATCGAGTTTGGCCGAACCTTCCCGGCCGTTCGCGAGCGACTTGTTGCCGTAGTCGAACCACGACTCCACGCCCGGCGCGACGTACAGGCAGTTCGTCCGCTTCAGCCTCGCGAGCCGGTCGTCGCGCAGGATCGAGAGCGAGCACTCCATCACATACCGGTTCGGCTTCCCGTCCTGAGCTTCGATCACGTCCATCGTCTCGTCGAACCGCACCGCGAAGTTGGGGTCGTGGAACGCGACCAGCGCGTTCGGGTCTTGGCGGCGGATGAACTTCAGGTCGGCGGCCAAGTCGTCGGTCGGCAGCGGCGTGTATCGTGAGTTCCACTCGGTGCAGAACTCGCAGGTGTACGGGCACCCCAGGCTGCTGAACACGGCCGCGACGTTGAACCCGAACCGGCGCCCGGGCCGGAACCCCGCGGTTTGCACGTCTTGGAACCGCTCCTCGACACCGGGGAGGGACTTCGGGCGGTTGCTCGAAATGAACAGCGGCGGCTCGAAGCGGTTCGCCAGGATGTCGTCGATC
>SXHE01000286.1 GCA_005773755.1 Planctomycetia bacterium | reverse complement strand
TTGTCCTTCGACGCGATCCAGTCGGCCACCGCGGTGAGTCGGTCACCGTCGGCGGTGTCCGGCGTAACCGCGCCGAGGAACCGCGGCTTCGCGCTCTGCTTGGTGCGCGGGTTGTGCATCTCCGCCGTGCGGTTCTGCCACACGATCTGTTCGCCGACGAACTCGTGCTTGTCGAGGTCGTCCTTCTTCTTGTTTTCCAACACTCGGTAATCGACACGGGCGAAGTTCGCGGCGAAGCCGTAGTAGTCATCAATCGTCCACCGGTCGAACGGGTGGTTGTGGCACCGCGCGCAGCCGATGCGGACACCGAGGAACACCTGCGCGACCGACTCCGAGCGCATGAGCGGGTCGCGGACCGCGCGCCAGAAGTTCGCGGGCGGGTTGGCGTAGGTGCTGCCGCGGGCGGCGATGATGTCGCGTGCGAACTCGTTCAGCGGCCGATCCGCCGCGAGCTGCGCGGTGATCCACCGGTAGAACACCGCGACGCCCTTCTTGTCGAGCGCCTTCTCCTCGTTGCGGAGCAGGTCGGACCACTTCTGCGCCCAGAACTCCGCGAACTCCGGCCGCGCGAGGAGCGCGTCGATCAGTTTCTCGCGCTTGCGCGGGTCGGTACTCGTGAGGAAGGTTCGCGTTTCGTCGGGCGTGGGCAGCACGCCGGTGGCGTCGAGGAACGCGCGGCGCAGGAAGACGTGATCCGCGGCAAGGTCGGCCGGCTTCAGCCGCAGTTCCTTCAGTTGCGCGAAGACGAGTTCATCGATCTTGTTGTTCGCCGTCACCGCGCCGAAGTCGGGCACGGGGCGATCCGGGAGGAACACGACCCGCACGGGCGCGACCGCGCCCATGTAGCGGACGAGCAGTACCACTTCGCCGGTCTGCTCGCGGATCACCTCGCCGCTGGGCGTAATCTTGGCGACCCCGACCGCGGTGAACTCGAACGCCGCGAGCGCGGTCGCGTCGCGCGTCGTGCCGTCCGCGAAGTGCGCCACCGCCGAGACGCGGAAGCGGTCGGCGGGGTCAATCAGAATCTGGCTCGTCGGCGATACGACCAGCTTCGCGAGCACCGGCGCACCGGGCTCGTCGAACCGCGTGCCGCGAGCGATCCAGTCGCGGAGGACGGCGTATTCGCCGCTGGTGCGCGCGAACCGCGCGCCGCCCTCGTGCGGCACCTGCGCGGTCGCCTTCTTCAGCATCAGGCTTTCGTCGGGGCGGATGGGGTCGGTGCGGCGGGCGAGCATGTCGCGCGTGAGCGCCGCGAAGTCGGCCGCGGCGTCTTCGCCCTTGAGCGACAGTTTGAGGCCGCCCTTGCCGTTCAGGTTGCCGTGGCACGCGCCCGCGTTGCACCCGGCGCGGGTCAGCACCGGCAGCACGTCGCGCTCGAACGACACCTCCGCGGCGCGCGCCGAATCGCCGACGAGTGCGAGCGCGAGTGCGGCGAGGAACTTCAGGCGCATCGAGCAGCCCCGGTGTGGTTTCGCCCAAGTGTATCAGCACGCAAGGCCGTTGCGAAGACGCTGCCCTACTTCAATCCACAAACGATGAACCCATACGGAAGAAACAGGGCCGCGACATAGCCGCAGAGTTGGAGTCGGCCCAGCCATCGCTCGCGGCTCGTAATCGGTACGGTCGGGATGCGGAACGGGCTCAACGGCAGGGCCAGCGCGAGCCGGTCGCTGTCCACGCAGTAAACCGCGGCACAGAAGGACACAAAGCAGGACCACCCGGCACAGATCGCCAAGTCCATATTGACGTGCTGGAGCACGAAACAGGTGATCCCCAGCGCGGTGAGTAGACACAAGACCAGAACGACCCTCAACGGCGGCATCGCGACCGCTCGCCGGCACGACAGCGCGTTGGCGCGGAGGTTGTCGCGGTAGACGGCTTCCGTCGGGTCGAGGCGCACCGCCGCGCGCGTGTACACGTCCGCGTCGCGGTGCAGGCGCACCCGCGCGCGACCCCAGGTCGCTTCGGCCAGGGCGCGCTTCGCGTAACCCAACAGGTTCAAAAGCACGTGCGAGTTCGGATGATGCTTCAACCCTTCTTCCGCGGTGCGCGCGGCCTCGGCCCGGTTGCCGAGGTAGTAATCGGCCCACCCGCGCCGACAGATCAGGTCGGCGCTGAGCGGGTCGAGCCGCAACCCTTCCAGGGCCTTCGCGTGTGACTCCGCGTGCCGGCCGAGCTTGTGCAAGACGCGCGAGAGCATCGACCAACCCCAGGCGTAGTGCGGGTTGATCCGCACGGCCTCTTCCGCCGGGGCGAGCGCGTCGGCGTGCCGGCCGAAGTGGTCGAGAACGCACGCCAGTAGGCTCTGCGGCCAGGCGTCGCGCGGCGCTTTGCGCACGCCCTCGTGCGCCGCCTCGATTGCTTCGGGCTTGTTCTGGGCGTGCAGCGCGCGTGCCAGGTTCACATACCCGCCGGCGGCGTCCGGGGCGCGCGCGATCATGTCGCGCGCGGCGCGCTCGGCGTCCGCGAACCGCCGCAGGTCGAGCAACAACTCCAGGCGCTCGGTATCGGTGGGCATGGCAGGAAAGAACCTAACCCCCCGGCCCCCTTCCCTAAGAGGGAAGGGGGAGAAAGAAGAAGACAACACTCTTGCTCCCTCCCCGGTGCGGGGAGGGGTTGGGGGTGGGGTTGCCTTCGTCTCTGGCCTCAGTCCGCCAGGAACCGGTTGGTGCGCTTCTCGTGGCCGGTGGTCGTGGTCGGGCCGTGGCCGGGGTACACGACGGTGTCGTCCGGTAGCGGCCACAGCACGCGCGCGATGTTCCGCTTCAGTTGCTCGAAGCTGCCGCCGGGGAAGTCGGTGCGGCCCACACTGCCGCGAAAGAGCACGTCGCCACCGAGTACCAGTTTCGGCGCGGTGTCGCGCAGAACGTAGACGACGTGGCCGGACGAGTGACCGGGCACGTCGAACACGTCCATCGTCACGCCCGCGACCGTGAACACATCGCCCTCGTTCAAGGTGCGGTCCGCGGGCGGGCTGGTCACGTCGAAACCGAACAGCGCGCCCATGTTCGCCATCGCGTCGGTGAGCATGGCCGCGTCGCCCGCGCCGATGATGACGGGGGCGCTGGGGTAAGCCCGCTTGAGTGCGGCGGTCCCGGCGATGTGGTCGCAGTGGCCGTGGGTGCAGACGATGGCCGCGAGCGTAAGGCCGCGATCCTTGAGCGCCTCGACGATCAGCTCCGGCTCGAACCCGGGGTCGATCACGAACGCTTCGGTGCTCCCCTCGTTCCACACGACGTAGGAGTTCTCGGCGAACGGGTGGGACTCGACGGTGAGAATCTGAACTGGCATGTGTGCTCCCTTGATGTGGCTGTTTTACGCGAACTCGCCTTCCCCGCGCACGCGGTTCACGTTATCGCGTTGCGAAACATTACGGAGGATGCGCCCGTGACCGGTACGAATGAGGTGCGCGCGGACTGGGCCGCGGACGGAGTGTTCCGCATCACGCTGGAGCGGCCGGCGAAGCGGAACGCCATCACGCCCGACATGGCTGCCGCGCTCGGTCGGTTGGCGGATTGGGCCGCGAGCGCCGCGGTCGTGCGCGCGGTGATCGTGACCGGCACCGGTGGCGCGTTCAGCGCGGGGGCCGATCTCGGCACATTCGCCCAGGGCGGCGAATCGGCCCGCGCGTTCGTTCGGGCGGGCAATCGCGCGGTTGCGGCGCTGGCGAACTTGGGGAAGCCGGTGATTGCCGCGGTGGACGGCCCCGCGCTCGGCGGCGGCTGCGAAATCGCCCTCGCGTGTTCGCTGCGGATCGCTTCACACCGTGCCGTGTTCGGCCTGCCGGAAGTGACGCTCGGTCTGATTCCCGCGTGGGGCGGCGTGGTGAACCTTGTGCGGCTGTGCGGTCCGAGTCGCGCGCTGGCCGCGTGCCTGACCGGGCAGCCGATCGGCGCGGACGCGGCGCGCGACATCGGGCTGGTGCAGAGCGTGACGCCGGCCGGAGAACTCGCGGAAGCCGCGACCGCGCTGGGCGTGCGACTGGCCGCGTGGTCGCCGGTTGCCGTGGCCGCGATTCTGGAACTGGCGGCGCGCCCCGGGTCCGCGGGGGAGCGCGAACTCGAACTCTTCGAAGCCGCGCTCGCGCGGCCCGAAGCGAGCGCGGCGCTCGGCCGGTTCCTGACCCGCCGCGCGGCCTGAGCGCTCGGTCACGCCGCTTTCGCGGCCGGCGCGGAGGCGAGCAGTTCCGCGCGAATCGGGCCGCGGAGTTCCGCTTCCAATTCCTCCAGCGCGCTCGACGGCGCGATCCCGTCCATGATGCGGTGATCGTAGAACAGCCGCACGTTCGCGCGGCCGTCTGCGGAGAAGACGCCGTAGGTGATTGTTGTGGAAAGCGGCGACAGCAGCGACAGCGACGCGGAGCCGAGCGCCGCCACCCCGGTGACGCCGAACGTGCCCGCGTGCTTGAGCCGCCACTTGCCGGACACGTCCAACAGCAGCCACCACGCGAGCCGGCGCAGCGCACCGGGCATTCGGGCGAGGCGGAGCTGCCGGCGGAACGGGCCGATCTGCTGAACCGGTTCCGTGCGCGCGGCGCGGATCAGCGCGTCGATCTCCGCGAGCGGGCGCTTCTCCGGTTCGCGAATCGTGTACGCCAGCACTCCACTATCGCCGGGCACGTCGCGCGCGACGGCGAGCGCCGCAACGGTGCACGCGTGCTGGTGAATGCGCTCCCACGGCCACGTGAGGAACGACTGCCGCAGTTCCGGCCGGCGCGCGGAAACCGCGGAGTAGGCCTTGATGAAGATCGCGAACCAACTCGGCCGCACGGGCGCGTGTTGGCGCGCCGCAATCACCTCCGCGAGCGGCACGGTGCGCTCGATCGCGGTGAGCGGCACCTGCCGGCTTTTCCGCAGCATGTCGCACACCAGCCGGCGCATCGGTGTGATCGGGACCGTCGTTCCGCGGGGCAGTCTCATTCGCGCGTTCCTCCGTCGCTTCGCGTTCGTTTCCGATGAATCGGACGCCGCACGCGGCACAATCCACAGAATCTCCACTTCCCACGGCGCGAACCTGTTGCTATGAGCCGCGACAAAGGCCGATGAATCGGGGAATCGGAAACTGGGGGAGCGAACCATGCGAGTGAAAACGTGGGCGGCCGTGGCGTGCGCCGGGCTGATTGCGGGGGGCGTGGTCATCGCCCAGCCGCCGAAGAGTGAACCGGCGAAGGTGACGCCCGTGAAGGGCGAGAGCGCCCCGAAAGCGGAACCGGGCAAGGCCGCGGACTCGTTCGCGACCATGATCTCCGAGAGCCGCACCGCGCTCGGCAAGGTGAAGGACTACACCTGCACCTTCACGCGGCAGGAACTGGTCAAGGGCACGCTCTCGGCCGAACAGGTCGCGGAGATGAAGGTGCGGAGCGCGCCGGCCGCGGTGTACGTCCGGTTCGCCCGGCCCGACGCCGTCGCCGGGGCCGAGGTCGCGTTCTCCGCGACCCGCAAGAGCAACAAGATGCGGTACCGCCCGGCCGGGACCGAGGGCGCGCGCGGGTTCAAGACGCTCGACCTGGACGACTCGAAGTTCCTGACCGCGAACCGCCACCCGGTCAACGAGTGGACCATCGCCGCGATGCTCGACCGCGTCTCCGCGGCGGCGGCCCGCGAGAAGACGCTGAACAACACGGTCGAGGTGTACGCGGGCGACTTCCAGTTCGCCGGGCGCAACGTGATCCGGTACGAGGTGCTCACCCGCCGACCGCACGCCTTCCGCTACGCCCACCGGATGCTGGTGTACGTGGACAAAGAAACCAAGTTGCCCGTGCGGTTCGAGGCCTACGACCAGCCCAAGCCCGGCGCGACCGTGGGCGAGCTGTTCGAGGCGTACAGTTTCAGCGACCTGAAGCTCAACGTCGGCCTCGGCGAAAGCTCCTTCGACTACTAACTGGTTGGCTTTGCAGACCCACGCGGGGCGCGGTAGAAAGGCGACCCCGCGCCGTTGCGCGGCACCCGTTTCGGAGAGCGAATGGACATCGCGGCCAAGCAAGCGGAACTGGACGCCGTCACCTGGTACCACGAGTTCGACTTCGGCAACGGGCTGCGCACCCACACCCACTGCCACCACATCGAACAGCACCGGCGCGTGTGGGCGTTCGTGAAAGCGCAACTGGACCGAGTAGACTTCCGCGGCAAATCGGTCCTCGACATCGGCTCCTGGGACGGGTACTGGAGCTTCCACGCGGAGAAGCGCGGCGCGCGCGCGGTGCTGGCGAGCGACGACCTGGGCCAGAACTGGTCGGCCGGTCGCGGCATCCACCTGGCGAAGGAACTGCTCGGCTCGTCCGTCGAGATCGACCAGAACCTGTCCGTCTACGACCTCCCCTCGCGCGGCCAAAAGTTCGACGTGATCCTGTTTCTCGGCGTGTACTACCACCTGCACGACCCGTTCTACGCGCTGGCCCAGATCCGCCACTGCTGCCACAAGGATACCGTCGTGGTCATCGACGGCCCGATCGGGCAGTACCTCGGCGCGGGCGCGCACTACGACTTCCCCAACCACGGCTGCGAGTGGCTGCCGTCCGAGAGCGCCATGCGGCAGTTGCTCGAAGCCACCTACTTCACCGAACCGGCGGTCGCGCACGACACATCACCCACGGACCAACCGGGCCGCGTGGGCTGGCGGTGGCGGTTGCAGATGGCCCGCGCCGCCCTGAGCGGGTCGCGCGCGGCGATGAGCGCCAAACTCACGGAGGCGCTGCTTCCGAGCCGGCGGACCGTGTTCGTGTGTCGCCCGCACGAGGGCGAGGTCACTTTGCACCACTACCGGCCGCCGTTCGGCCTACACGCCTACGATCCGCGATTCCGCGACGCAACCGCCCGCCGCGCTGCGTAGGGCCACTTGTCTGGCGGCACGCGCCGTGCATACGATGGGTTAGCTCGATTCCGGAGACAACCCATATGAGTTACCTCGTAGACGGATACCACGGCGATACGGCAGCGGCGGCCCCGGCCAGCGAGCGGGTGCGGTTCATCCGCCGCACCTAAGCGCACCTCGGGGTCGCGGTTCTCGCCTTCGTCGGCCTCTCCGCGACCCTGATCGGTTCGGGCGCGGCCGAGACGATCATCCGCGACGTGTTCCTGGCGAGCCAGTTCTCGTGGCTGCTGCTGATGGTGCTGTTCATCGGCGGCACGTTCGCGGCGCAGTACATGGCCCAGTCGCGCTCGTCGGTCGGAATGCAGTACGCCGGCCTCGCGCTGTACGTCGGCCTGTACACGCTCCTGTTCGTGCCGATCCTCACGATCGCCTCGCAGTCCAAGTACGGCGGCAGCGCGGCCCTGCCGATCCAGGCCGGGATCGTGACGCTGGCCGCGTTCGGCGCGCTGACGTTGGCCGTATTCGTCAGCGGGAAGGACTTCTCCTTCCTCGGCCCGGTCCTGATGGTCGGCTCGTTCGTCGCGCTGGGCCTGATCCTGGCCGCGGTGTTGTTCGGGTTCAGCCTGGGGCTGGTGTTCTGCGCCGCGATGGTGGCCCTGTTCGCCGGGTACATCATCTACGACACATCGAACATCGTCCACCGGTATGGAACCGACGAGCACGTCGCCGCGAGCATGGCCCTGTTCGGCTCGGCCGCGATGCTGTTCTACTACGTCCTCCGCATCTTCATGATTAGGGGGACCGACGACGGAGCGGCGCGCCGGCGCGCACCGCGAACGCTCAAGGGCCGGGCTGCTTCCGCAGCCCGGCTTCTCTTAATTATCCCTCTGGGAAAGTGGCGCAGACACGGCGAATGGGCGCGGCTATGTGGCCCGCGGTTGATTGGCGTAGGCGGCCCCGCGAGCGCGGTCGTTCGCGGTTTCCCCCGGCAGCCACGCTTACCAGGAGCATTCCCCATGTCGTTGTCCCGCTGG
>SXHE01000285.1 GCA_005773755.1 Planctomycetia bacterium | reverse complement strand
GGCCGTTCGCCTAGCCCACGAACAGCGGCTTCAAGTGCCGGTCGTACAGGTTCGTTGTCACGTTGCGCGACACGTCGGCTTCGCAGGCGCGCAGCATCGCGAGGTACTGCTCGCCCATCTGTGCCGCGACCTTGAACCCGACGTGAACCAGTTGGCGGAAGGACGAGTTGAACAGCGGGTTCGCCTGATCGTGCCGCAGCGCGCCGGTGAACTGCTCCGCGGTCCAGCCGTTCACGGCGTCGGCGGTCGGTAGCTTGCTCGCGTCGATGTCGATGACGGTGGCGTAGGGGGCGCAGAGTTCGTCCTTCTTCGTGAGCGCCTTGGCGTAGATCGCTTTCGCCATCGCCAGCCCGTCGCCGCCGCTTTCGGCGAGGCCGATCACCTCTTCCAGCCACGTTGTGCCAGCGGTTTTGAGGTGCAGGCCGGCGTCGGCCTCGCGGATCGCCTTTCGCATGATCGGGTAGATCGAGAACTTGTCACTGCCGCTGTGGACGCTCAGTTTCAGGTTCGTCGGGAGCCGGTACTGCTTGACCGCGAACGCGATGACCGCGAGGTCGTCGCGGAACTCTTTCTCGAACTGAGCGAGGTCGCCGACATAATCGACGCCCTTGTTGAACCGGCCCGTGAACTTCGGGGCGATGGTCTGCACTCGCACGCCCTCGTTCGCCAGCGCCGACAGGATGAACAGCAGCTCCAGCGGGGTTTGCGGCGCGTCGGTTTCGTCCATCGACACTTCGGCGATGAAGTTGTCCGACCCCTTCGCCCACGCGATCTTGTTGTAGATGGCGCTGGCGTCCTTCACCGCCTTGAGGTACTTGCCGGCGACGCGCTCGACGTCGGCCGCGGTCGTGGTGAACGGGGCGGACACGCCGGGGATGGACACCGTGCCGAGGAACTCGGGGTGCCGGGTCGCGAAGATTTTGACCGCGTTGGACGGGATCGGCTGACCGATGCTGTCGGCCACGTCGATGGTGAAGAAGTCGCTGGCCGCGAGGAACCGGTCGACGGTTTCGAGGCGGATGTGGTCGGCGTCCACATGATACGGCTTCGTCCAGTTCAGCTCCTTCACCGCGGCGTCGGCGGCGGTTCGCACGCTGCCCGGCTCCGAGCCGATGATGGTGTGCTCGCGGTTGGACTTGTTCCAGACCGGGATCACCTCGGTACCCGCCTTCGTCGCGAGCTGGCACGCGCGCAACTGCGCCTTCGCCTGATGCGCGAACCGGTCCCCGACACCGACCGAATACTTGCCGAGCGTGAGCATGAGAACCTCTGGGGTATGAGGTTGTTGTATGCCCAGCGAGTCAGAAGGCAGAATGGCCGCAAAAAAGCACAAAGGACACAAAAGAAAACCGAGACCAAGACCAAAGGCAGAAGAGGTTTGACAGGATTCACAGGATGCGAACACGATGAAGACCAGTCAGCTCAACTCGGCATCCTGTTTTATCCCGTCCATCCTGTCGAAAAATGCCTTCGGCTCTGGCCTTCTTTTGTGCCCTTTGTGCCTTTTTGCGGCCATTCACTCCGCTCGGTTCTCTCCTTCGACCTTGTAGAAGAACTGGATCATGGCCGCGGTGCTGATCGCGCCGAAGCTGTGCCAGAGCCAGTGGCTCCCCATCGTCAGCGTGTCGGCGCTGTACTGATCCACGAGCCGGCAGGCCCACGCGATGGCGAAGCTGATGAGGCCGACGACGACCCAGCCGCCGTGACGGAACCGGGTGCGGTACAGCACCAGCGCGATCGGGGCGAGGATCACCATCGCGAGCGTGGCGTAAGACAAGTTGATGCTGAGCTGCCGGTTCATCGGCCCCAGGGCCGCGAAGAACACGCGGTTCATCACGGCGTAGAACAGCAGCAGGAAGATGAGCAGCCATGCGCGCTTGCGGCCGAAGTAGCGGTAGGCCATGAACGCCGCCCCCGCGAGGCCCAGCAGCGAGATCGGGACCACGTCGAGGAGGAAGTACAGCCGCGCGGCGCGGGTGCCGTGGTAGAGCGAACCGCCGATACCGCCGGCCAGCAGGATCGGCATACAGCAGACCATGAACGGGAACGCGCGGTAGCGCCCGCGGAGCCGCCATAGCCAGTAGAGGGCGATCCAGATAAAGAACGTAGCGGTGACGGTGTTCCACGGTTCTGCGACGAACGGCGCGCCGGGGTCGGTCGGGTCGGGGGGCGTCTCGACGTAGCGCGGCCCGCCGTCGGGCAGCCGCCCGTTCAGAACAAGCCCCCAGTCGGGTTCGGTGGCGGGTTCTTCGGGTCCGGGTTCCGCGGGCATTCGCGCTCCACATTCGACGAGGGGCAGGGCGAAAAATATTGTAAGGAATGTGCGGGCGGGCGTCGCAAGGCCGGATTTCCTAGCGTTTTGTGGAAGTCGGGAAATCCGCGATGAGCGCTTGACACCCCCCGAACCCTTTCCTAAGAAGCGCCTACCTTTGACCGCACCTCGCGCTTCGGGCGGACGGTGTAAAGTCACGGCGGCACGGCGAACCCCGAACCGGGGCACCCCGTCGTTCTTTCGATCGGACCACAAGCGCCACACGCGGGCCACGACGCCCGCCCGCGAACGGGTTCGAGAATTGGATTCTGGGCCACCGTGCTCCGATCGCAGTGGGGCGAATCGGACCGCTGGCCGTTACCCGTACACGAGGATCGTTCGCATGTCCGCATGCGCCCTGCTCATCCCCACTGGAGTGCTCCCGACCGAGCTTATGGCCGAGGAGTCGCTGCCGTTCGCTCTCGACCTCACGCCGGCGATCGGTG
>SXHE01000284.1 GCA_005773755.1 Planctomycetia bacterium | reverse complement strand
GTTCAAACACGACAAGAAGCCGAGGCTGATCGACGGCGTGGCCGCGGCGATGGGCGCACCGGACATGAAGAGTGCCCGTGCGATCCAGAAAGTCGCCCGAGGTGACGTGGAAATGGAATACTTGCTCGCGAAGATCGAGTTCCCGGCCGGGATCAAGTCCACACCGGTTGTCGCCAACGGCGTGATGTATGTGATGACCGAGAACACGCTCTACGCGATCAAAACGAAGTAATTTCGTGTAGCCGCGACCCAAAGGGGAGCGCGTCCGACGCGCTCCCCTGTACATTGACAGTATTCGCCAGATCAACCAGTGGAGCCACTGTGAAAGACACCCCAGGCAAACCGGAGCGTGTGACCGGCGCGACGCTCGAAGAGAAGATCAAGAACGCGCGCACCCAACTCGACGCGCACGTCCGCGAGATTGTCCGCTGGCACTTCAGCCCGGACACCGGGACACCGTTCTGGCTCGAAAAGGCCAAGATGTTCAACTTCAACCCGCTCACGGACGTGAACGGCTGGGACGACGTCAAGAAGTTCCCCATCTTCGAGGACGACTGGCTCCGCGGCGGCCCAGTGCGCAAGTGGGTGCCAAAGGCCTACGTGGATCGCGGCGTGTACGTGTTCGAGACCGGCGGCACGACCGGACTACCGAAGTCGCGCATCGTGATCGACGACTTCAAGATCGACTACGAAATGATGTCCGACACGCTCCCGGACGCCTCGTTCCCGCGCGGCTCGAACTGGCTCATGCTGGGGCCGAGCGGCCCGCGCCGGCTGCGGCTCGCCATCGAGCACCTTGCGCAGTACCGCGGCGGCATCTGCTTCGCCATCGACCTCGACCCGCGCTACGTCGTGAAGTGCCTCAAGGAGCGGAAGATCGCGGAGGCGCAGGCCTACAAGGACCACTGCATCGACCAGGCGCTGACGGTGCTGGCCGGCGGGCACGACATCAAGTGCATGTTCACCACACCCAAGCTACTGGCGGCACTCGACGAGGCGCTTCGCTCTGGGCGGCTCGAGGACAAGTTCCGCTCACTCGGCAAGCCGATCCCGGCCGGCGGGCTGCGGTCGATCAAGAGCGCCGGCCTCGTCGGCATCTTCAGCGGCGGCACCGAGTTCACCCCGCAGTTCACCCGCGAGGCCTACGAGGAGATGCTCGACAACGGCGACGTGTATATGACCCCGACCTACGGCAACACGCTTATGGGCCTCGCGTGCAGCAAGCCCATCGGCCCGGAGGACGGGTTCAAGATCAGCTACTACGCACCGCAGCCGCGGGCCGTGATCGAGGTCGTGAACCCGAAGAACTACGACGAGATCGTGCCTTACGGCGGCACCGGCCGTGTGCTGCTGAGCACGTTCACGAAGGAGTTCTTCGTGCCCCGGTTCCCGGAGCGCGACGAGGGCGAGCGGGAGAAGCCGTTCGACAAGTACCCGTGGGACGGGGTGAGCGGCGTGCGCCCGTTCGCGGAACTGGCCGGCGGCACCGTCGTCGGCGTGTACTGAGCGCGGAGAGTAGCGCGATGCCGTCGCCGTTCCCCGGAATGGACCCGTACCTGGAACACCCGGCCTACTGGTCGGGGTTCCGCTCTACGTTCATCGTCCACATCCGCTCGGCGCTCACGCGCGCGTTGCCGAAGGGTTACTACGCGGACGTCGAGCAGCACGTTTGGCTCGAAGGCGACGACCCCGACGAGCGGCACCCGTTCGCTAAACCCGACGGGTACGTTGCGGAGCGCGAAGGCGGCGACGGGAGTGCGGTCGCCACGATTCCCGCGACGATAGCCAGTACCGAGGTGACGCTTCCCAAGCCCGAGAAGAAGGGCCACAAGTTCGTCAAAATCGTGGACCAACCCGGCAACCGCGTCGTGACCGTGATCGAGGTGTTGAGCCCGTCGAACAAGGAATCGGGCAAGGACCGCGACGCCTACCTGTATAAGCGAAACGAGTACCTGCACACCGGCACGAGCCTCGTCGAGATCGACCTGTTGTTCGACGGCGAGCGGGTGCCGATGGGGAAACCGCGCCCGCCGCAGGCCGACTACTACGCGCTCGTGAGCCGCGCGAACCGGTTCCCGAAAGCGTCCGTGTGGGCGTTCACCGTGCGCGACCCGCTACCGGTGCTGCCGGTCCCGCTGAAGCCGGCCGACGGCGAGATCGTGCTCGCGCTGCGCCCGTGTTTGGATCGCGCCTACGAAGACGCCGGCTACCAGAACCGGATCGACTACGCTCACCCGCCCGCGGTCGCGCTCAGCACAGCCGACGCGAAGTGATCAGCCGAACTGTTGAAGTCCGCGAAGAACTAAGGAACCTCACCCGCCATGATCCAGATTCCCGCGCTGCGGTTCGGCAAGAGCTACACCAGCCTTGAGAAGGCGACGCTCGTTCACCACGTCACCGGTGAGCCGGTCGCGGAGGTGAGCCAGGTCACGGGGTCCATGATCGCCCGCGACCTCGGCAACATGGAGCGCGCACACAAGGAACTGGCCGCGATCCCGGTGCGCGACATCCTCGCGATGTACAAGAAGGCCGCGGATTACTTCCTCAACGCCACCCTGCCCTGCGGCGACACCGAGTTGACGTTCGACCAGTACACCCGCAACCTGTCGGCCACGACCGGCAGCGCGCTGGTGTTCTGCGACCGCACCGCCCGCAAGGTGCAGTACGTTCTCGCGAACATCGAAGAGGTGATCGCCGGGCTGAC
>SXHE01000283.1 GCA_005773755.1 Planctomycetia bacterium | reverse complement strand
CCCGCCGCGAAGGAAGCGAAGCCGAAGGAGCCGGCGAAGCCGGCCACCCGGCGCGCGCCCGCGGCGAAGGATGCCCCGCCGCCCGCTGCCAAGCCCGCCCCCGCCGCCAAGCCGCCGGCCCGCAAACCGGACCCCAAACCCGCCCCGAAGCTGGCACCGCCGGCCGACGACGACGAGTTTGGCGCGGGGCTGTAGTGGGCGCATCAAGAAGTTCGGCGCGCCCACTTGCGGCGCGCCGCGCACGCGGTTAACTTCAATTCTGTCCCCCTCAAGTCCGAATCAGGTTTTCACCCGGAAGGATGCCGGTCATGCGCCGCATCGCGGCGGAGTTCGCCCGCAACATCGGTCGATTGCTCTACCCCCAAACGTGCCTGATCTGCGACGCCGGGGCTGGCGATTCGGCCGGGGTGCGGCACGGATTGTGCAACGGCTGTAAGGTCGCGGTCACGACCGACCCTTTTCCCGCATGCCCCAGGTGTGCGCACACGGTCGGCCCGCACACTGACACCACCCACGGGTGCACGGAGTGTCGCGGAACCGCACTCGGCTTCGACCAGGCGTTCCGCCTCGGCCCGTACGATGAGCCACTTCGTACCGCGATCTTGCGGACCAAGTCGCTCGCCGGTGAAGGGCTGGCTGACTTGTTGGGACGAACCTTCGCGGAGTGCCGCGGGGACGCGATCCGGGCCGCGGGAATCGACCTCGTTGCCCCGGTCCCGCTGCACTGGTGGCGGAAGTGGACGCGGGGCTACAACCAGTCCGAAGCCGTGGCCCGTGAGCTGGCGGCGGGGTTGGGGCTAGCGTTCGCGCCGAGGTTGCTCAGGCGCGTGCGCTGGACGCCACAACAGGTACAACCGACACGCGAGGCGCGTCGGGAGAACGTGAAAGGCGCGTTTCGCACGACGCGGCGCGCAAGAGTTATCGGGAGAACTGTACTCCTCGTGGATGACGTGATGACCACGGGCAGTACTCTCGGAGAGGCCGCCCGAACGGTCCGCGCCGCGGGCGCGGATCGCGTGGTTGTTGCGGTCTTAGCCAGGAAGTAGGAGTTCGGAGCACGGAAGCGAAAGGGCCGGATCGGGCGCTCGTAAGGGAACGCCCGGTTGCGCCACGGACGGCATGTGGTCCGAACGTATGAAGTGCGATTCCGGGGCGGTTTGCTCGCGAGGGGACCGGGCCGGATGTGATACCAAATAGGTTAACGACCGCGGCGCTCCGGGGGGTGCCGTCGCGGGCGTACTCATGGGGGAGAGGTACGATGACCCGCTTCGTATGGGGGATTGTCGGCGCGTTGGCGCTCAGCTCGGTAGCTGCCGCCGGACCCGCGGACATGTTCACGCAGAAGGAGAAGGACTTCGGGGTCAGCCCGAAGGGAACCGTTCTGGTTCACTACTTCTACTTCACCAACAACACTAACCAGACGGTCACGCTCGGCCAGCCGCGCGTCTCGTGCGGGTGCGTGACGCCGGCGCTGTCGAAAAACCGCGTCGGACCGGGCGAAACCGCCGCCGTGATCGCGTACATGGACACCCGCCGCATCCCGCACGCGGGCGTCACCAAGTCGGTGTTCGTGTTCGTGCCGTTCCACTCGCCGACCTTTGAGGAAGTGGCCCTGAAGGTCACGACCGTGACCCGCGACGACCTGCTCATGTCGCCGGACGTGCTCGCGTTCGGAACCGTCCAGAAGGGGAAGCCGGCGAACGTGTCCACGAAGGTGACGTTCACCAGCGACGCCAATTGGACCATCAACAAGGCGACCAGCACCGGGGCGTTCGTGAACCCGGAGTTCAAGCTGGCCTCGCGTAACGGCACCACCGTGACCTACGACGTGACCGCGGCGCTCGACAAGGACTGCCCGGCCGGGAACTGGACCTCCGACATCTTCCTCGAAACGTCCAACGGCGCGGTCGCGAAGCTCCGCCTGCCGGTCACGGTCAACGTGGTCGCGCCGGTCGCGGCCTCCCCGGAAACGGTCGCGTTCGGCGACGTGAAGATGGGCACCGCACCGGAACAGAAGGTGACGATCCAGAGCACCACGCCGTTCAAGATTCTCGAAGTGAAGGGCGCGGGCGATCAGATCACGGTGAAGGTGGACAAGGACGCGGCGCAGGCGGTCCACACGCTGACGTTCTCGGCCAGCCCGAAGAACGCGGGCGGGGTGACCCGTCGGATCGAGATCGTGACGGACAACAAGGACCAACCGAGCATCATCGTGCCGGTCACCGCGAAATTCGTCGCGAAGTGAGCCGTGTGCCGCGTGCGCGAACAGCTCTCGAAAGCCCGCCCTTACGGGCGGGCTTTCCCGTTGGTATCGCGGCGCGCGGTTCCCTATCACAACAGCGACCCACCCGCACTCGCGCCACGAGGTTCGCTGGCATGTCGGACGCGCCGTTCCGCCCGTTCAAGAAGTTGCTCGTCGCCAACCGCAGCGAGATCGCCATTCGCGTGTTCCGCTCGGCGCACGAACTCGGCATCCGCACCGTCGCGATCTACTCGCACGAGGACCGGTTCGCGCTCCACCGGTTCAAGGCGGACGAGGCCTATCAGGTCGGCAAACCCGGCGAACCGATCCGCGCGTATCTGGACATCCCCGGTGTCGTGCGAGTCGCGAAGGAAGTCGGCGTTGATGCCGTCCACCCCGGTTACGGGTTCCTGAGCGAGAACGCCGCGTTCGCCCGCGCGTGCGCCGAAGCCGGCATCATGTTCGTCGGCCCCCGACCGGAGGTTCTGGAGCAACTGGGCGACAAGGTCGCGGCTCGCGCGCTCGCTCAAAAGGCGAAAGTGCCGGTACTCAGCGGCGGCGACAAGCCGCTCACAAGTATCGACGAAGCGAAGGCGCTGGCGAACAAACTCGGTTACCCGGTCATCGTGAAGGCCTCGAGGGGCGGCGGCGGGCGCGGGATGCGCGTCGTTCACACCGAGGACAAGCTCCAGGAAGCGGTCGAGAGCGCGCAGCGCGAGGCCGGGGCCGCGTTCGGCGTCGCCGACGTGTTCCTCGAAAAGTTCGTCGTCCGCGCCAAGCACATCGAGGTGCAACT
>SXHE01000002.1 GCA_005773755.1 Planctomycetia bacterium | reverse complement strand
CGGCCGCCGAGCCGCTCGGCGCCGCACAGGCGCTGTGGCTCCTGGCCCGCGCCGGGACGTCGGAGGCGAAGGCCGCGCTGGCGGCCGGGGCGAAGCACCCCGACGCGAAGGTGCGCCGGCTCGCCGCGGAACTGGTCCGGCGGTACCAGGCGCCGAACGCGACCGAGGTTGCCCGCGCGCTCGGCAAGGACGAATCTCCGGCGGTCCTGGTCGCCGCGGCGCTCGCCCTGCCGGACGGCGAGGCCCGCAAGGGGCTGGTCGCGGCCCTCGGGCGCGGGGCCGCTGGCGACCCGCACCTGCGGTACGAGGCGGCGTGGCACCTCGCCCGGCTCGGCGGCGCGTTCAAGGAGTTACTCGGCTCGCCGGACGCCGACACCGCCCTCGCCGGGATGATCGCCGCGGACGTGGCGTGCTACGAGAAATTTCCGGCGCAGAAGGAGGCGGTCGAGACGCTGAAGGCGGCGCTGGCGCGCCCGGGGGCGTGCGACCCGCGGGTGCTGCTGACGTTGGTGCAGATGCACGGCGACGCGTCGTTCCGCCCGGCGATCGAGGCGTTGCTCGCGAAGTCGGACCTGCCCGAGGCGGTCGTCGGCCGCGCCCTTTTGTTCCTCCGGGCGAAGGGCTCGCCGTCAGCGAAACTGGAAGAGAAGTTCGCGGCGAAGTTGGCCGAGGCGGCCGACGCCGGGAAGCTCGCCCTCGACCGCACGGACGACCTCGTCGCGGTGTTCGCGCTGCTGGAGGCCGGTGGGCCGACCCCGGCCGCGTTGCGGCTGATCGGCAAGCAGTTCGGGTCGAACAACCGTGAGGTGAGGGACGCCGCCCACGCCTTGGCCCGCCGGGTCGGGCCGAAGGCGGCCCCACTGGCGAAGGACTTGTGGGCCGTCCTCGCCGACGAGAAGAAGGCGGCGCAGTTCGGGCCGGAGGCGGTCGGCACCTTGGCCCGCGTCGAGCCCAAGCCGGACGCCGAGCGGTGGGCCGCTCTGCTGTCCGCGACGGATCCGGGCGTGCGGACCGAGGCCGTCCGGGCGTGGCGGGCGTTCAAGGGCGACGCCGCGCGGGTCGATGTGTTCCTGCTCGCGGTACCGGACCTCGTGAAGGGTAACCCGGACCTCGCCGGCGACCGCGCCGCAGTCGCGCGCGCGCTTGGCGCACCGGCCGACAAGCTGAAGGGACTGAACCTCCCGGCCCCGCCGACGCGCGACGAACTCGGGCGTGACGCGGCCGCCCAGGTAGCGAAGGTGCCGACCGCCGACCGCGCCCGCCGGGCCGCCCTCGGGCAGCAGGTGTTCGACCGCGCCGGCTGCACGAAGTGCCACACCACCGCCACGCAGACGACCGAACTCGCCCCGTCGCTCAAGGGCATCGGCGGGCAGAAGCCCGAGTACCTCGTCGAGTCGGTACTGCTGCCGTCGAAGGTGATCAAAACGGGGTTCGAGGCGGAGACGGTGCGCACGGCCGACGACCGGGTGTTGACCGGGCTCGTCCGCGACGACGGCGACGCGCTGCGCGTGTTGTCCGCCGACGGGGTCGTGCGGATGCCGAAGGCCGACGTCGCGGCGCGGTCCGTGACCAAGATCTCGGTGATGCCGGAAGGACTCGCCGACGGTCTCAGCCGGCGCGAGTTCGAGGACATTGTGATCTACCTGTCCACGCTCAAGTGACTCGCTGCCTGCTCGCAGCGGCCTCGTCGCCGCTGCACAGGCGAAGACGATCGCCCCGAGCGGGTTGTCAGGCGTCCGGTTCCGATCAGGCAGGGAGAGGTGGGGCCACCGCCCAGACCGCGACGCCGGTTTTGTTCGTCGCCGTGACCAGGAACTTGCCGTCCGAGCTGAACGCCACGGACCGCACACCCCGAGTGCCGGTGTCGATGACTTGGGTGCGCCGACCGGTCGCGGCCGACCACACCCATACCTGCCCGTCCCCCATGCCTGCGGCGAGCAGCTTGCCGTTCGTGTCGAACGCCGCTCGCGTGACGGTCCGTTCGAAGCCTTCGAGCGTCCGCACCAACTTGCGGTCCGGCACGTCCCATAGCTGGACCACCCCGTTGAACCCGACGGCCAAGTGTTTCCCGTCTGCCGAAAACGCGAGTGTTGTAATCGCCTTCCGCCGCGTCGGCAGCTCGAACGATCGCTCGCCAGTGTTCGTGTCGAACACCACGACGATATTCCCCGTGTCCCTCCCCAGGTCGGACACCCCGACCGCGAGCCCGCGGCCGTCGGGCGACGCGGCCAGACAGGAGACGGAGTTGTCGAGGTCGAACGCGAACCGCTCCTTTGCGGTGGCGACGTCCCAGACACGCACCCGACGATTGTGCGGCTTCTGGCCGCCAGCGGTCGCGACCCACGAGGCATCTGGCGCGACGCACAGGAACCGCAGTTCGTTGACGCGGACGGGGATCTGCCCCCGTTCGGTCCCGGACGGCAGTTCGCGGACGACGGTTCGCTCCTCGCGGTCGTCGATGCGGCACACGGCGACGGCCCGCCGGTCGGGGGTCAGCCACGCGGCCAGCCCGTCGTTGAACACCTTCGGCGGGAACGGCGTCCGTCCGGGGTCCGGCGCGCCGGGCTTCCACCGCGCCCACTGCTTCGCCGACACCGCCACAACCTCTCCATCCGGGGTGAAGCCGACATCGAGTGCCGCGAAGTCGAGCCGGGCTCGCGGTTCGGAGTCGGTCCGCCCTCGCGCGTCGATCCGCATCGGAGTCTGCTCGTCGCGGACGTAGGCGGCGTGGCCCGGGTCGAGCCGCACCGGTCCCGCCGGCGCGCCGTGGCTGACCTGCACGTCCCCGGCTGTCGATTCCACCCGCGCCGACCCCGACCCGGCGGACCACAAGGCGAACGAGCCCCGGCTCGCCTTGACCTCCGTCGCCCCCGCACCGACTACAAGGCGGCCACCGTCCGTGACGGCTGTGATGCGGCCCTGGACGAGGAACAGTTTCCGGGTGAGTTCGCCGGTCGGCTCCGGCCCGAACCGGACAATCGACTCGGGGTGAATCTCGATCCGCGTGCGGTCGGGGAACTCCACCACGGCAACGCTGTCTTCACCGACGGTCCGGAGCGTCTGGTCGGGGGCGAGGGACTGGTTCTGGCGGGCGGCTGTCTCGCCCGCGGGGCCGACGACCGCGACGGAGCCGGACACGGATGTGAGGCGTGCGAAGTCGGGAGCGGCGGGCGTGGGATCGTCGGGCAAGCGGGGCGTTTCCGGGGCACGCTGCCCGAGCCAGATTGCGACGAGTAGCGCGGCCGTCAGCGCCACGAAGGCGGCCCAGACACGCATGAGGCGTGCCGACCGCCGTTGACCCGGGGCAGGCCGGTGGGCGAGTTCGGCCATCACCGCTCGCGTGGTCCGCTCGACGCGGTCCGACTCGATCTTCGCCACCGTCGGCCCGGCCAGATCGAACTCGGTGCGGAGCCCGCGCAGCACCAGTTCCACCCGGACGGCGGCCAGGTGGCGGGTCTGCGCGGTGGGGTCGGCCGCGAGGAGCGATTCCAGTTCGACCGCCTCGGCATCCGTCAGGGTGCCATCGATCAGGCGGTCGGTGAGTTCGTCGGTGCGGTTCATGTGGGTTTCTGCTGGTCTCGCGGCCTGTCGCGGCGAAGCGCCGCTTCACGGCCGCTCCAACTGTCCCTCGATGCAGGCCCGGAGGCGGAACCGGATCCGAGAGATGGCCCGTTGCACGGCGGCCGCCGTCGTCCCCCGGCGGGTGGCGATGGCCTCGAACGACAGCCCCCGCTCGTAGCGCAGCCGCAGGATCGCGGCCTCGTCCTCGGGCAACTCTTCGCGACAACTCCTCAGAGCAGCGAGGTACACATCGGAATCGTCGTGGACTGGTTCCTCGGCCCGCAGTCGCTCGGCGAGTTGCTCCCGGTACACCGCCAGCCGCTGCTCGGCGCGGGAGAGTGTGCGGAGTTCCTTCCGCAACCGGTTCCGCGTCAGTGTCCGGATCCACGCCCCGAAGTCGGTCCCGAGCTGGTAACTGTGCAGGTGCGTGTAGGCGTCGATGAACGCCTGCTGCACCAGGCTTTCGGTGGCCTCCCAGTCGCGGACCAAGGTGGCGGCGATCCGCCACACGTCCGACTCGTACAGGCGGATCAGCCCGGCGAAGGACTGCGTGTCGCCGCCCACCACCAGCCGGACCAGGCGGTCGGCCTCGGGCGTCGGCGGTTCGGGCTTTGGTACCGGCTGGCCCATAGAACAGAATACCTGCGGAGACGGACCCCAGACAAACCGGGGGCACGGAGCGGCGGGCGGTCAGTGGTTGAACCGGAACTCGGCCCCGGCGATCAAGGCCCAGACCACGTCGCGGCACAACTCCTCACGCGACACACCGAGCGTGGCGAGGTACTTCGAGACCGCCGCAGCCTCCTCGGTTGTAGGCGGGCGAGAGAGTACCGTCAGGTACGCGGTGCGCACGACCTCTGCCGCGTCTGTCAGTTTGGTGAGCTTGCCGACCAGCCCGCCCGGCGCCAGCATCGTCCGCACCGTCGGGTTGTACGTCAGGTACAGCGCGTGCGAAGCGTTGGCCTGGAAGGCCTCGCCTTCCTGCTTGAAGCGGGTGAGGAGCGTCGCGTACTCGCGCTCCCGCTCGAACTGCTTCCGCACGACCGCGAACGTTACCGCGTCCACTTTCAGTTTCATCTTCTCCCTCTCGTACTTGGCCCGCAGGGTGTCGGCGTACCCGGTCGCTTGAGCCAGCCCGACCGCCAGTTGCGGCGGCGACAGCGGCTTGATCGCCCCGACCGCGTAGGTCTTGTCGGCGGGCCGCGGGGCGGACCCGCTCCACCGACTCGACCGCAGGTACGCCTCGCTGTGCAGGATGCCGCCCATCAGCCGACGGAGGTCGAAGCCGTGCTTCGCGAAGTCCGTGGCGAGGTCGTTGAGCAGTTCCGGGTGCGATGCGGGGTTCCCGTCGTGGATCTGATCGACCGGTTCGACCAGCCCGACGCCCATGAGTTGCTTCCACACCCGGTTCGCCATCGCCCGCTTGAAGTACGGGCCGTCCGCAGTCACGCCGGCGGCGACCAGCGCCGTGCGCCGGCCGGCCTTCGCGTCAATCACCTTGCCGTCGAGGAACAGCAGTCGGGCGGTCTGCTCGCCGGTCTTGCGGCCGGTGAACTTCACCTCGCCATCGGCTTTCTCGGTCAGCGCGGGCAGGTTGTTCTTGCCCTTGGTCGTGAAGGTGCGGCCGAGGAACGCTGCGAGGCCGTAGTAATTCTCCTGCTTCCAGTCACCGACGACCGGGTGGTCGTGGCACTTGGCGCACTGCAGCTGCACGCCGAAGAACACACTCGACACCGCGACGGTCATCGAGTCGAGTTGCGCCGCGCGGTCGCCGCCCGCGAGCCGGCTGGCGAGGAAGTACGCAGCATTCGCCCCGACGGGATCGCTCTCGTTCGGGTCGAGCAGTTCGCGGGCGATCCGGTCCCACCCGGCGTTCTCGCCGAGCCGCTTTTCGAGGAAGTCGAGGAACTCGGTCTCGCCGAGCCGCTTCTCCTCCAGTGTGCCGTTGAGCCAGTGGTTGAACACGCCGCGCCAGTACACCGGCATCTCCGTGTGGGCCAGCAGCGCGTCGATGAGCTTGTGGTGCTTGTCGGGGTCGGTGTCCTTCAGGTACGCGGCCGCCTCGTCCGGTGTCGGAATGCGGCCGATGATGTCGAGGTAGATGCGGCGCAGCAACTCGTGCTGTTCGGCACGCGGGGCAGGCGTGATCCCGGCGGCCTTGTGGGACGCGGCGATGCGGGTGTCGATGGTCTTGCTCAGGTCGCGGGCGTCGGCAGCGCGAACCGGTTGCACGGCGGCGAGCGCGAACACGACGAAGAAGCACGCGGTACGCATCACGCCACCTCCCAAACTTCGACCTTGCCGTCGGCGCGGCCGAGGCCGAGTAGTTTGCCGTCAGCGGAGAACCGCATCCCGAGGGAGAAGTCGCCGAGCTTGATCTGCGCCAGTTCCTTGCCGGGCAACGTGCCGGGGTTCCCGAGCTTCCCGTTCTTGTCGGCTTTCGCGGGAACGAACTTGGTCGAGTCGTAGGCGACGACCTTCGCGTTGTTCGACCCGGCGGCCAGCAGGTCGTCCTTCGGCGAGAAGCACACCTGCGCGTCCGACTTGTCTTCGGCGACCGGTGTACCGGTGGCGAGGTCGAAGGCAGTCAGCGTCTTGCCACCGCCCGCGGCGAGGAACTTCCCGTCGCGGCTGACGTGCAACCGGTGAACGCCGCTCAGCGCCGGGTTCTGGCCGAACTGCTCGTTCGCGCCACCGAACGTGATCGTGCGAATCATCGCGTGCGATTTGGCATCCCACACCAGCAACTTGCCGTCCTCGGCTCCGGTCACGAACGCCGAGCCGTCGGGCAGCCAGGCCGCATCCCGCAGGAACCCGGTGTGCCCGGTCAGGGACTTCACCGGGGTCAGGTCGGCAGCGTTCCACACCTTCACCGCGAGGTCGGCTCCGCCGGTCACGAGGAACTTGCCGTCTGGTGAGAACGCCAGACCTTCCACCCAGCCGGCGTGCGCCTCGGTGTCGTGGGTCGGCTTATCGGCCGGCTTGCCGCCGGCGAACGCCCAGAGCTTCAGCCGGCGATCCGAGCCGCCGGTGGCGAGCCACTTGCCGTCGGGCGACACGTCCAGGCACCGCACCCATCCGGCCTCGTGCGGGCACACGAACGCCCCCGGTACCGCGGTCAGGTTCTTGACGGTCGTCTCCTTGTCGTCGAGGTTCCACACGGCGACGCGGCGGTCGGCGCACGCCGCGAGCAGCACCCGCTCGGTCGGGTGGAACCGCACCTGGGACATCGTCATCGGCCCGCGCGTCGCGCCGTCCTCCATGCGCGATGGCCCCCGGAACGGCCGGCACGCTTGGAGCAGCGGTCAAGCCACTTGCCACGACACTGGCCACGCAATGTCCCACGCCAAGGATCTGCCGCGAGGATGGCGACACGTGCTTGCATAAGCGCGGACACACGGCCAAGGGTTGGGCTGTCCCCACTCGCACGCCATGTGCCTT
>SXHE01000282.1 GCA_005773755.1 Planctomycetia bacterium | reverse complement strand
GTTGCCGATGATGACGCCGAACAGGTTGTTGAAGTCGTGGGCGACACCGGCGGCCATGCGGCCGATGGCAGCGAGGTCGGCCGCGCCGCGCATCGTCGCGTCGGCCTCGGTCGCCCGGCGCTCGGCCGCGGCCAGACGCGCCGCGAGGTCGCGTTTGGTGCTGTCGTCGTGTGCGCGAATCAGTTCAACCGCAGCACGCGGCGCGAGCGCCTTCAGCACGGTTCGCGGGTCCGCGTCCGGGGTGAACGGCTGGTCGTCGGCGACCGCGAGGAAGCCGAACAACCGGCCGGCGGAGTCGAGGAGCGGTTCCGCCGCGAGCGCGCCGGCCCCCAGGCGCTGAACGAGCGGGTCCGAGGGGTAGCGGGTGCGCGCCCCTTCGGGCACGAGCGCGCGCCCGCCGGCGAGCAGGTCGCGGACCAGCCCCGTTCGCGCCGGCACAGCGAATGGGTCTGCGCTGTGACCGTCGACCCAGCCGACCGCGACCAGCGCGTCGCCCGGCGCTTGCGGGTGCGGTTCGACGACGACGGCCGTGCGCCAGCCGCACGCGGCGCACAGGTTCTGCGTCAACTTCGTGAGGAACTCGCCGCCGGTCGCGGGGCCGCAACTTTCGAGCACCGCGAGGACCGCTTCGCGCGCCTGGGCCTTGCGCGTCACGTCCGAGGTGATGCCGTCCACACGCCGGGGGCGGCCGTCGCGGTCGCGCACGAGCTTGCCGCGCGAAACCGCCCAGCGGTGCGTGCCGCCGGTGTGCGCGATCCGGTGTTCAAGAGAGAACGTGTCCGCGTCCGGCAGGCGCGCGAGCGCGGCGCGGAGCCGGTCGCGGTCTTCGGAGGGGAGCGCGTCGAGCCACACCCCGCGCCCGGCTTCGAGCGCGTGCGGGGTGAGGCCGTAGAGCCGCTCGACCGCGCCGCCGGCGAGCAGCACGAACTGGCCGTCGGGCGAAACGGACCACACCACATCATCGAGCGAACCGAGCACCGCGACCGGCGACACCGCCGCCGCCGCGCTGGGAGAAGCGAACTCCGGCTTCGCGCGGGCCCGTTCTTCGACCGCTTCTCGCTTGGGCGGCTGGCGGAGCAAAAGCGGCGTGTCCGCGGTGCGCTGGTTCGGGGTCTGATGAACCGGGTTCGCCAGCATGGTGGGCGCGTCGAACAGCGCCGCTTCGAGTCGTAGCAAGCGCGTCACGACGTCATCGAGCGAGGGCGCGGAGGTCATCGGTGGCCCTCGCAACGGAGGAAAATAACCCCACCCCCCGGCCCCCTCCCCTGAGCGGGGAGGGGGAGAAAAACCTTCTGGGGTGAGGCAAGCTGTGCGGCGCGCGGGATGATTCGCGCGTGTGCTCCCCCTCCCCGCTCAGGGGAGGGGGCCGGGGGGAGGGGTTCTTCGCGTCTGGGTTCTTGCGTCGCGAGCGTCCCGCGCGGTACGCTGTCGCGTCGCACCCACTCGTCCGAAAGGCTTCTCCGATGCGCCGCTTGTTGCCGCTGGTCGCTCTCGCCGGGCTGTTCGCCGCCGTCGTTCCGACCGCGCCCCGCGCGGGCGCGGCCGACGACTATACGTTCGGCCCCGGTTCCGTGCAGGACGACGCCGTTCCGAAGGGGAAGGTCACGCAGTTCAAGTGGGACAAGAGCAAGGTGTTCGAGGGGACCGAGCGCGACTGCTGGCTGTACGTCCCGGCCCAGTACGACGGGAAGACGCCCGCGTGCGTGATGGTGTTCCAGGACGGCGGCGGCTACGTCAACGAGAAGGGGCAGTTCCGCGTCCCGGTCGTGTTCGACAACCTCATTCATAAGAAAGAGATCCCGGTGACGGTGGGCGTGTTCCTGAACCCGGGCACCTTCCCGCCGGCCGACCCCAAGGGGAAGGCACGTTCCAATCGCAGCTTCGAGTACGACACTCTTTCCCCTCAGTATGCCAAGTTCCTTGAAACCGAGATCCTGCCCGAAGTGGGGAAAAAGGTGAAACTCCGGTCCGACGCGGCCGGTCGTGCCATCTGCGGGATCAGTTCCGGCGGCATCTGCGCGTTCACGGTCGCGTGGGAGCGCCCAGACCTGTTCGGGAAGGTGCTGTCGCACGTCGGCAGCTTCACGAACATTCGCGGCGGCGATGTGTACCCGGGGCTGATCCGCAAGACCGAGCAGAAGCCGATCCGCGTGTTCCTGCAAGACGGCAGCGGCGACCTGGACAACCTGCACGGCCACTGGCCGCTGGCGAACCTGCAAATGGCGGCCTCGTTCCGGCTGATGGAGTACGACTACAAACTCGTGTACGGCGACGGCGGGCACAACGGAAAGCACGGCGGGGCGATCCTGCCCGATTCGATGCGCTGGCTCTGGCGCGAAACGAAGTAAGCCACTCGCGGCTTCGCACCCAAGACACCGATTATTCGCACGGAGTCAACCCGATGACGCGCTTTCTTCTCGCGCCGGCGCTGCTACTTTCCGCAGCGCTTCCCGCGCTTGCCCAGGACATGCCCCTTTCGCAAATCCTCATCGACGGCGAGGGGTGGAAGAAGGTGGACACACGAGTCACACCGCTCCGAACGAGGGCGGCCCCGGTGACGACGCGCTCGGCGGATCGCGGCACGGTATTCATTGCGAACGCGGGCGAGCCGTTCACGGGCGTCGGCTTCGCAACGGCGACCGACGCGTTCCTACAAGCCGCCCCGGCAGGCCCGAAAGGAAAGCCCGTTTGGAAGGGTGTGCCGTACGCACCGTTGCGTACCAAGCGCGGCGAGAAGGGAATCCTCGTAACGGGCCTAGTTGCCGACCGCGACGGCCGCATCTACGCGGCCACCGAACTCGGCGTGCAGGTGTTCGACCCCACAGGGCGCTTGTGCGGCGTGCTGACGCCGGCAGCACCGGGCACGCCCGACCACATGGCCTTCGAGGGCGACACGCTCACCCTCTGGGTCGGCGACACCATGTACGCGCGGAAGCTGAGCACAGAAGGAGTGAAGTGAAATCGCCCCTCTTCGTTAGCCGCGAGCCGCAGGTAGGCCGATTGCAAAGTCGTAGGCATCAGCCGGTAATGAGCTTAACGGCGCGGTCGATGTCCCAGTTGAGGGCATCGGCTCGTGCCTTGAGTGGCTCATCGGGTTCGCCCGGCTTGAGCACCTGCAACGCGCTCACCG
>SXHE01000281.1 GCA_005773755.1 Planctomycetia bacterium | reverse complement strand
GGTTGGGCGCGGCCTTCGGCGCGCCGGCCGCGGGCGGCATCCCGCCGGGTATCGGGTCGGCCACCGGCACCGTGCCTTCCGCGAACGCCGGGTTCATTGGCACGGGCAGCGTGGGCGGTGCGGCCGGCAGCGCCGGCGCGACCGGCAGCGCCGGCGGCTGCGGCGCGAAGTCTTGTGCCGCGGCCGTGACCGAACTGAGTAGCGCGCACAGGATCGCAACGGCCCCGCGGCGCGGGCGCACCCACATCTTGGGCGACCTCATGATCGTCCCCCCAGTTGAATTGTTCCTGATCCCTGATTAGGCCGGGTAATATCGTCGCGGGGAACCGGGCGACAAAAGAAGGTTGTGTGTAGAATCGCGCAAGACCGCAGAATGCGCACAGTTCTGGTAATCGTGAAGATCGCCGAAACCGCGCCAATTGCCAGGGCCGCGCCGACCGGTATTCGCTTGAGTCGGTCGTTGCTCACGTTTTCGCGGACCGGTACACTTCAACTCCCGTTCCCGCCCAAGTTACCACAGGCTTCCTGTGAACGATACCGCCATCGCGTGTCCGACCTGCGCCACGCGGCTTCAACTCCCGCCGGACAACACCGCCACCCGGTTCCGTTGTACCAAGTGCGGCACGGTCTTCGATCTCAACGCGCCCGCCGTCGCGCCGCCCGCGCCGGTTCCGATCCCGGTCGCGGTGCCCGCGCCCGCGCCGCCGACCGCTACCGCTCCTGACGACGAACCGGACGAGGACGAGCGCCCGCGCCGGCGACGCAAGCGGCGCGACGAGGAGGACGATTACGAACCGCGCCGCAAGCCCGCGCGCCGCGAGCAGAAGAGCGGTGGCGGGATGGTCGCGGTGATCGCCGTCGTCGGCTCGCTCGTGCTCGTCGGCGGCGTGGTCGGCGCGTACTTCGCCTTCCGCGACCCGCCGAAGGACACCGCGAAGGGCGACCCGGCGAAGGAGCCACCGAGGCCCGCGCCGAAGTCCGTGCCGGTGCTCACGCCGGAGCAGGTGGTGCGCAAGGTGAAGTCTTCGACCGTCTACGTGCGCACGTTCTTGGCCAGAGATCGGGGCACGACGGGCACAGGCTTCTTCGCGGGCAAGCCGGGCTTCGTCGTGACCAACGCCCACGTCATCGGTTACGGGCCGGACAAGATCATGGTGCCGGAACTGGTCGAAGTGGTGATCGACAGCGGCGAGGCGAACGAGCGCACGGTCGCGGCGAAGGTGTTCGCGGTGGACGTGCCCGCGGACCTGGCGCTGCTAAAAGTGGACGCGCCGAACCTGCCGCCGCCGCTGGCGTTCGGCCGCGCGGAAGCCCTGGTCGAGACGCAGGAAGTGGTCGCTTACGGCTACCCGTTCGGCGAGCGATTGGGGAAGAACGTGTCGATCAACCGGACCACGGTTTCGAGCCTGCGCAAGATCAACGGGACGGTGGAAGTGGTGCAACTGGCCGGCGGTCTGAACCCCGGTAACAGCGGCGGCCCGGTGGCGAACGCGAAGGGCGAGATCGTCGGCGTGAGCGTGGCGAAGTTGCGCGGCACGGACACGATCGCGTTCGCGATCCCGGCCGAGATCGCGCAGCAGTTCGCGGACGAGCAGGTGCGGACCGGGGGCGAGTTCCGCCTGGGCGAACTCACCCCGCCCTGATGCGCGCCTAGAACATGGGGGCCGGGTAGTGGACGCTGACCAGCGGGTGGCCGGGCTTGGTCGCGTCGAACTCGAGCTTCACGACCGCTTTGCCCCGCAGGTTCGGGTCGCGGTCCTTCGGTCCCGGGCGCGGGGTGTTGATCGGCCGCACGGTCGCGGGCGGGTCCAGGTCCAGATCGGTTTCGTAGGTGGTGTGGTACGTCACCCGCCCGTCGTTGACGGATGCGGGGTGAATGTCGTTCGCCGCCGGCGCGCCGACCAGCACTTCCACCTCGGTCCGCGTCATCCCCGGTTTCAACTTGCGGATCGCCTCGGCCGTCGCGTGTGGCGCGGGCCGCGGCTTCTCTTCGACTGCGGGCGGCGGACCGCCTAGCGGTGGCGCTTCGACCCCGATGAGCTGATAGTCGTGCGGGTCGATCTGGACGTACCGCTGTTGCGGCTTCTGGAGCGTGTCCACAAGCACCCACGCGCCGAACGCGAGAACGAACAGCGCGAGGACCGCGACCGGGTTCCGGCGAATGGAGCGCATGAGCATCATGTCCGACCCTCACGGGAGAGATCGCGGGGACGCGCACGTTCAGGACGACCCGCGACGGAATCACTAACTTCGGTTCGCTGCTCGCGGCCCGGTCTTTTTACGCCGCCGTGCGAAAAAACGCAACCGGAGTACGACCTACCGAGTATTGCCCGACGCGGGCGAAAGTGTTCGGGAAAATCGCTACCTCGCCCCTCGCCCCTCGCCCCTCCTCCGGCGCGAGAGACCTCCGAGCGCTTCACGCGGGCACCGCGCTACCTTGTCATTGGGCCACGTCAATTATTCGAGGTGCGCCGATGCCCGACCCTTCGCCCGATGAGACCCTCGTTGGTAGCTCGAACGCGGAGCCGGGCACCGCGCCGGGCACGGTGCGCGAGCCCGCGAGTTCGCCCACGAACCAGACGGACCAGACGCTGCTCCCCGCGCCGTCCGCGGACGGGACCGACGCGACCCGTGCGCCGCGCCCGGTGGTCGCGCCCCGCGCACCCGGCCTGCCGGACGTGCCGGGCTACGAGATGATCCGCACGGTCGCCCGCGGCGGAATGGGAACGGTGTTCGTCGCCCGCGACCCCGCGTTCGACCGCGAGGTCGCCATCAAGGTGATGCACCACGGTCAGGACTCCGACCGGTTCGTCGTCGAGTCGAAGGTGACGGCCCAGTTGCCCCACCCCGGGGTGCCGCCGGTGTACGCGCTCGGCACGCTCGGCGACGAGCGCCCGTTCCTGGCCATGAAGCTGATCGAGGGGCGCACACTGTCGGACGAACTGAAGGCGTCCGGCCCCGCCGACCGGCCCCGGCTCCTCGGCGCGTTCGAGCACATCTGCCACACGGTCGGCTACGCGCACGCGCGCGGGATCGTCCACCGCGACCTGAAGCCCGCGAACGTTATGGTCGGGGCGTTCGGCGAGGTGCTCGTCATGGACTGGGGTTTGGCGAAGCAACTGGACGGTGAACAAGACCGTGTGGCCGCGACGCGCGCCGGAGCGCTCGATACCACCGACCCGACCTTGGCGGGGCAGGTGAAGGGCACGCCGGCGTACATGGCCCCGGAGCAGGCGCGGGGCGTACCGGTTGACGCCCGCGCCGACGTGTTCGCGCT
>SXHE01000033.1 GCA_005773755.1 Planctomycetia bacterium | reverse complement strand
TGGACCGCCCAGGTGTTCGGTGCCAGTTTCGTCTCGAATCGGATCAGCGGATCGATGGTGCGCCGCAACAGCGCGACGACCTCGGTGGCAAGCCCGTTCAGGTCGGTGGACCGCCAGTCGAGCTGGTGCCGGCGGGAGAACCCCAGTAGCCGCTGGGTGAGCGCGGCGGCCCGGACCGCGGCGGCCTGGGCCGCCCCGACCAGATCGCGGTCCGGGCCGTCCGGGGTGCGCATCAGGAGCAGCTCCAGGCTCCCCAGAATCGCGGTCAGCAAGGTGTTGACGTCGTGAGCGATACCGCCGGCCAGTTGGCCGATCGCGTCCATCTTGCTGGCTTGGTGCACGTGGGCTTCGAGCCGCCGCTGCTCGGTCACGTCCCAGCAAATACCGAGCACGCCGGTGATCTGCCCGGTCGCGTCGCGCACCGGGGTGAGCACCCGGCGGACGCACGTCCGAGCTTCGCCCGTGCCGGTTTCATCTTCACTCTCGACGGTCTTTCCGTCGGCCAATACGGTGCGCACTTCCTCGGTGTGGCGGGCGGCCCGGGGCGGGTCGTACAGCTCGGATTCAGTGGCCCCGACGATCTGGGCCTCGGTCCGACCGATCCCGCGGCAGAACTTCACGTTGGCCGCGACGTACCGGTGCTCCCGGTCCTGCAAGAAGATTCCCTGTCCCAAATTCTCGATCAACGTTCGGTACTTCTCTTCGCTCTGCACCAGCGCACGCTGAGCGAGCTCGCGCTCGCGCACCTCGTTCTCCAGAGCCGCGGTCCGCCGACGCGCGGTCTGGGCCAGATGAACGGCCAGGGCGAGAAGTGCCGTCGTCAACAGCCCGATCACCAGCGACAGTTTGGGCAGCGAGAGGCTCTCGCGGGCCAGCACGTCATCGGTCGGCCAGACGGAGACGCGCCAGTCTACCCCGTGCAGGTTGAGCGGCAGCGCCTGGTTCCACCGCTCGCTGTACTTCTGGTCGGCGGTGTTCCGAGCGAAGATCGGCTCACCGTTCTCGGTGACGGAGACGGCGTACCCGGTGGCGACGTTCGTGTTCAGGAACGCCTCGAAGAAATCCTGTAGCCGGAGCACGGACACCAACCCGCCCGGCTCGCCGACCCGGTGGGGGGCGAACACGAGCAGCACCCGCGCGCCGCGCCAGTGCGACCGCGGCGGGCGCACCACAGTCGCCCTGCCAGTGCGCGCAGCCGCCTCAAGGTCCGCCGCCCCGAACTCGCTCAGTGTTGCTGGCTGTTGCAGCCGCAGTTCGATCCAGGTCACGGTACCGTTCGCGTCAAGTCGGGCGACGCCCTGGCACGCGGGCGTTTGCCCGACATAGGAACCGATGTCCGTCTTCGCGCGTTCCGGGTTGCTTGCGGACCACCCTTCGGCGAGCGACGCGACGCGGGTTGCTTCCTGTGGGAGCCGGTCTTTCGCAAGTTGCCATACGTGGGCGGTCTCGAACTGCACCTGCCGGTTGATCCGCTTCGTGTGCTCGGTGTTGAGAGCGGCCCACAGTGCAACGGTCATTCCGATCCCGGCCAGTCCGACCACAAGCGGCACCGCGTGGCCGAGCACGAAGGTCGGAGTGCCGTTGCGGAACGCGCTCGCGAGAAGCGCGCACCCGCCGGCGGCGACCGCGACCGCGCCGAGGGCCGACGGTACCAGCGGACGCCCGAGGAGATCGGTCACGTTCGGGGCGACCAACCCGGCTGGGCCCACGACGACGAACATCGCACCCGCGAATGTGAGCAGCACCGTGGTCGCCGTGTGCGCTCGCCGGACCGAGGCCAGCACCAGTGCGCAAGCGGCCACAACAAATGTGAGCCCCAGAGCCAGTGGAACCCCGGTTGAAGCGAACGCCATACCCGACGGCAGGGTGAACGCCCATCGGTCGAGCCGGATCCCGATACCCGGTATCCCGGCCACCAGAACCACCGCGCCGAATACCCCCAGGGCTGTCGCCAACACCCGCACCTGGCGTGTTCGCCCGCCAACCAGCGCGAAGTACGCGGCACCCCAGAGCGCGAATCCGATCCCGCCGTTGTAATGCAACGGCGGGAGAGATGGGGCGAGTTGGAGGTAGGCCGGTTCCCCGCAGGCCCACGCGAGCCAGGTCAACGCGGCGACCGTCAGGAGGATGCACCCGGTCACGCGGAGCGTGCCGCGCCAGACCTTCGAGTCGGGTCCGTTCGCGTCGGTGAGTGTCGAGGGCGGGGCGGGTGTCGTCATGGCTTCAAATCGATGTCATAAGTGACGGGGCCGCGATCCACCACAACGGACAAACCGGACTCTTCAGGCAGCGCGTACCGCGCGGGGACGAACACACGGGAGGTGTCGTCCGCGGGTGCTGTTGGCGGGATCGGTCCACCTGACGACGGTGGCAGGTTCTGTTGTAACCGCATCCCGGCCGGCATGCGCGCGTGTGTCTGTACCGTGACCGTCAGCGACCCGCGTGGCACGTTCGGGATCGAGTAGGTTCCGTCCGGGCCGATGTTCCCCCGGACGATCTGCTTGTCCGAACAGTACACGATGACCGAGCCGTTGGTGACGGGTTTGCCCTGGTACGTCACCCGTCCGGTCACGGTCGCAGTTTCGGACCCGCAACCGCTCGCGAACAGAGCGGCGATCGCAGCCAAACTACCCGCAACGGTGAACCGGCGACGGCGATACATGCGAAACTTCTCCCCGCGTCGGCCGGACCGGCGCGTGTCGGATAAGGGGGGTTAGAAGGCATCGGGCGAGATGACCTCGCCCCCGGAGGGGGTACACAGATACCACCATGTGTAAAGCGTGATGCCGGCAGACAGGTGCCGCACGCTCCCGTCCGCCAACCCGACCGCGATCCCGTTGGGGTGCGGCGACGAGGCCAGCGTCGGATCGCACCCGCCGTTGTACGGGCGCGGCTGCACGAGAAACTTCGATGCCGGCCCGTAGCTGTAGCCGTTCCACGAGATCGCGTAGCCGGGGTGGTACGGTTGGAGGTTGAGACCGGTGTGGTAGTACGCCCAGAACGTGCCCCCCGCGGGGTAGTTGTTGTTGAAGCACTGTGCGTACTTCTCGGTCATCAGGATCGTGTTGGACGCTCCGTCGGGAATCCCGGCGGGGAGCAGGGTGTGGTGATCGGGTGACGCAATCGTCCCGCTCGGTGTGACCCGACACACGACTTGCACGTTCACCACATAGCTCGCCACGCCCCAGGTGTTGCCCATCAGGTCTTGGGCGCGACCGTCGGCGGGTGCGCTGGGGTCGGCCGGACACACGAACGTTTTGATCGGCTCCGAGTACACCCCGTTGTTCGCGACGAAGTGGAACCCGGCGTACTGCGACCGCTGGTACAGCGCGTGCTGTTCGATGAACGGCAGCAGGTGAAAGTGGTACGGGCCGTATGCGCTCCCCGCGGGCCAGTAACCCAGACCGGGCGGCAGCCCCCCTTTCGTGTCGTGGGCCGAGTGCCCGGCGAGGCCGATTTGCTTCAGGTTGTTCGCGCACTTGATCCGGGCCGCGGCCTCGCGCACCTTCTGAACCGCGGGCAGCAGCAGACCGATCAGTACCGCGATGATCGCGAT
>SXHE01000280.1 GCA_005773755.1 Planctomycetia bacterium | reverse complement strand
GTCGAAAAAGTTGGAACTGACGACTCTGCCAGCAACCCAAACACTCGAAGTGGTTCAGCTCGGTGGGACATCATACCACCGAATTTCACCCGCAGTAGTCGTGTGGATCGAAAATGCAATCGCCGACCGCGACGAGTCCGGCCGGCATTTCACACCAGACGAGCTACAGAGCGTGATCTCCGCCCAGGACGCCATCTACAAGTTCGCCCGAGATCGCTTCGCAGACGGCGAATTAGACGCTGCACGCAAGGCCGGGCCGAAGCCGCTTTCTGATGCTTTGCCTGAAGTAACTGTTTAAACCGCGTGTTTAGCCAGTGTGGTAGTCTTCGAACAGATCCGTTCACTCGCGGAGGTTCGCCAGATGGCAGAATCGGTGCTGGCGTCGACTGCTCAGTTACCACGGCCCCGCAATTACGACTTTGCCAAACAGTACATCCGGCAGCGACGCAACCGCTACCAGGCTCGGCCGTACCTCCGCGGGGTTGGACGTCACTACCTCGGCTCGTTCCCGACCTACCACGACGCCCGGCGGGCCGTGCTCAAGTTCTTCCGCGGCGAGATCCAGCCCCTCCCGCCGTACGTCCGGGCAGTGTTCGCTGACGGCCGGTTGTGTGCGTTCGCCGAGGACGCCGAGGGGTACGTGGGCGAGATCCGCACCCGGCTGATCCAGTGGCGATCCCGGGTGTACCCGACGCGAGAGGAAGCCCACGCCGCGGCTGTGGCCTACCTGCGGTCGCGGATTCGCCCGCTGGCCAGACCGCACGTCACGCACGCCAGCCACGTCAGCCGCTCCGCACCTGCGACGCACGTCACTCCCGCCGCACCCCGCCGACGCGAGCACGCGGGCGGTCCGATATTCTCGGCGGCCGGTTGAGCGTTCGGGCCACGCTCGGCCGCACAATCGGGACGGTGAACCCTGGCCAAGAAGAAAAGCACGACGCCCACCGACCGCGAACTCGCGTTCCTCGCGGAGTACCAAGCCAACGGGTTTAACGGCACCCAGGCGTTCCTCGCGATCGTTCCAAGCTCGACCGCCCTCAACGCCGCCCGTCAGGCGGCGAAGATTTTGGCAAAAGACTATATCCGGGCGAAGTTGAGACGGATGCGTGCCGAGGCGGAGCGGAAGTGCCAGGTGAACGCCGAGCGGGTGCTCCGCGAGTGGGCGACACTGGCCTTCTCCGACGTCGGGGAAGTGGTCGACATGGAGACGTTGACCGTCCGCAAGCGGATGGCCCCGTCGGCCCGCCGGGCGATCAGCTCGGTGAAGCTGAGGAAGGTCACGACCACGAACCAGCGGGGCGGGAAGAAAGAGGTTCAGGCGGTCGACCTGAAGTTGCACTCGAAGACCGACGCCCTGGACAAGCTGTCCCGCCACCTGGGGCTGTACAAGGATCTGCCGCCTCTGGAGACCGTGCTTGCCCTCCTCCCGCCAGTCATGGCCGCGACAGGTCGCACGGAGCGTGCTCGGGCTGTACCGCCCGGCGGCGGTGCAGGCGGCGCTCACGCCGGCGGCGGACCGGACGACGGGCGTCCGACAGTGGGAGCCGACGGCCGCGGAGTCGAAGGCGGTGGAGGTGATCCGGAGGAACCCGTCGAGCCTGTTCGAAGCGATGAAGTGGAGCCCGGACCCGTGGCAGCGGGAGTACCTGGGGACGACTGGCCAGCGGACGCTGCTCCTGTGCTGCCGCCGGGCGGGGAAGTCGGTGACGTCGGCGGCTCGGACCTTGGCCCACTGTTTGACGCACCGTGACGCCCTGGCGATGGTGTTCCCCCCGACGCTGCGGCAGTCGATGGAGTACGTGCGGCACGTGCGGCTGTTCGACCGGGCGGCCGGCCAGCCGGTGAAGGTGGAGCGGTCGGCCGGGACCATCCTCGAGTGGGCGAACGGGTCGCGGCTGATGGCCCTGCCCGACCGCCAGCAAGGCGTGGTGGGGTTCACCCCGACGAAGATCGTGATTGACGAGGCGTCGCGGGTGTCGGACGTGCTGTACTTGTCGCTGCGGCCGATGTTGGCGTTGGGGCGTGCGGAGTTGGAGCTGCTGAGCACGCCGTTCGGGAAACGCGGGTTCTTCTTCGACATCGTGAACACGCCGGCGCGGGCGAGCCGGTTCCGCCAGTGGCAGGTGCCGGCGGCGAGGTGTCCGCGGATCAGCCGGGAGTTCTTGGCCGAGGAGATGGTGGAACTCGGCGAGCGGTGGTACCGGCAGGAGTACGACCTGGCGTTCAACGACTCGGTCGACTCGGTGTTCACGGCGTCGGTGATCGAAGCGGCGATGCAGCGGACGGCGATCGGACCACTGTTCGACCTGGGGGCGTGAGCCCATACGGAGCAACGACTCATGAGCGCACTGTTCACCTTCAAGCGGACCAAGGCCGGACGCACGCATTACGTCGCGTCGGTCATCCCGAAGACGGCCGTCGTGGACGGGTTCACCGAAGACCCGGCCAAGTCCAAGCAGTTCGGCGAGGCCGACGCCAAGGCGTTGTTCGCGGTTCTCGAAGCCGACCCGAAGGTGTACGGCCGGTGGGCGGTGGTCGACTCCGCTGAGCGGGAAGTGGCGGTGTTCACGCACGTGACGCCGACCCCGCCGCCGCCGAAGACTGACCCGAGCGTGGCAGCGAGTGCGAAAATCACTCGGTACGCCGACATCCCCGCCGGGATGACCGTGACGGCCGAAATGGCGGCCGACCGCCTCTTGGCCGACGAGCCGGATCACAGCCCGTTCCGCGAGCTGGCCGAGCTGCTGCCCAACGGCAGTTCCGAAGACACGCTCGGCTACATCGCCACCGAAGCGGCGACCGAGATCAAGGCCCTCCGCGAGTCGCTCGACGCCCTCACCGCACCCGTCGACCCGCTCCCGCCGGTCACCACCACGGACGCCACCGCGTGATCGTCTCCGGGCTCGACCTCGGCGCGGCCAAGGATTACTCCGCCCTGGCCTGCGCCGACCGCCTCCCCCTTCCCAACCCGACGCCCAAGCGTCGGTGGTCGTACGACGTCGTTCACCTGGAGACGTGGGAGCTCGGCTCGTCCTACGTGACCATCGCGGAGAAGGTGCAGAAGCGGTACGAGCACCCGAAGCTGGCCGGCTCGGTCCTGGTCCCCGACTACACGGGGGTGGGGCGGCCGGTGTTCGACGTGCTCAAGTCGAAACGCGTCCGCGCTCGCATGGTGCCGGTGCTGACCACCGCCGGCAAGCTGGCCCACGAGTCCGACGGCATTTGGCACGTGCCGAAGATCGAACTCGTGAGCACGCTGCAGGTCGTCCTGCAAGGCGGGTTCATCAGGATCGACCCGCGGCTCACGCTCGCCGAGCGGCTCAAGAAGGAACTGACCGAGTTCCGCGTGTCCATCACGAAGGCCCGGAACGAGACGTTCGGGGCGGACGCGTCGCAGCACGACGACTTGGTGTTCGCGCTGATGCTCGCGGTGTGGTTGGGCGAACGCGACGGCGGCGGCACGGCGTCGGGGATCGGCACGCCGCCGGTCGGCGAGGGGAACATGACCGAGGCGGCGGGCGAAGGGGTGTTTCTCACATGACCGCAACGACCGTGCTCAAAGCCGCCGCGACTGTCACCGCCGCCGTGCTCGCCATCGTCTGGCGGGCCGCGTGGTACCTGCCCGCGTGGCTGGCCGGGGCCGCGTGGTTCGCACTCCGGGCCGGGTGGGCGGACGGGAGTGGGCGGGCGGCGGGGGGCGACGGCACCAACGACCTGGGGGACTGACCATGACGACGCGTGAATTCCTGTCGCGACTCCAACCGGACTCCCCCGGCGTGGGCACCGTGGCCATCGTCCAGGCGGACACCGACATGAGCGAGCCGATCCGGTCGCTGGTGGTGTTCGCGGACGGCGCTGTGAAATTCACCTGCATCGACGGCAGCGTGGACACCTGGACGATCCCGAGCGGTGCAGTGCCGTACACGATCCCCGTGGCGATGATTCGCGTGTGGGACACCGGCACCACCGTGGCCGACGCGAACCTGCGGGGGATCCTCTGATGCCCGGACTCGGCATCGGCCTGGGACTGACGAGCCAGCGGCGGCGGGCGGGGGCGTGGTCGCCGGCGTCCCTGTCCGGCCAACTACTGTGGCTGAACGGCGACGGTCTCAACTACACCACGTCCGGCGGCAGT
Organism: Planctomycetia bacterium; assembly: GCA_005773755.1. Classification (GTDB taxonomy): domain Bacteria; phylum Planctomycetota; class Planctomycetia; order Gemmatales; family Gemmataceae; genus Gemmata. Next base: position 3,540 of record SXHE01000280.1, on the reverse strand, counting down.
ACGCTGGCCACGGCTGACGGCGACCTCGTGAAGCGGGCGACCGACAGCAGCCCGGCCGGGAACAACCTCCTCCGGGCGACCGGAGCAGGGGCGGTTCTGCGGGTCGAGAGCGGGCGACCGGTGCTCTCGTTCGAAGGCGGGTATCTGAACTTGGACGTGAGCAGCGGCAGCGTGTCGGCGTTCGCCCTGCACGCGATGGTGAAACTCCCGGCCCCGTCGGTGAACACGGCGTTGCTCGCATTCGGCACTGGGAGCGCCCAACCGTTCATCGCTCCGCAGTGGGTACTCGGCAAGGTGGTTTTTTTCCCCACAATCTCGTCGGCCGGGTCGGGGGAGATGGCCCCGCTGTACGCGGCCGACAACACGTGGCGGGTGCTATCGGTGTACTACAGCGGGACCGCCGTCCGCACCTTCCTCGACGGCGGGGAGATCGGCCCGGCGGCAACGGGCACGCAAGCCCCAGGCGGCCAGTCGGCCGATTCGCTCACCCGCGCCGGCTACGGGATCGGCAAGGAGACCAGCTTCAACAACGCCGGCAGCTTCCGGCTCGCCGAGTTGTGCTACTACGAGTCGCCTCAAGACCCAGTCGCGACCGCGTCACTGTTCAGTTCTTATTTCCGCTCTCGCTGGTCGGCACTGCTGAACACCGCCGACCCGCAAGTGGTGTGGGTCGGCAACTCGCTCTGCACGAGCCAGAACGTGAGCGAGGCGAACGCGATCCCGTACCTCGTTGGCAACGCGAGCAGCAAGGTCAACCGCTGGGTCAACGCCAGCCGCCCGAGCATCACGACGACGCAAATGCTGACCCGCGTGTCGGCGGATTACGCCACCTTCGCCGTCACCCCGACGCCGAAGGTGGCTGTGATTTGGGAGGGGACCAACGACATCGCGGTCGGTGGGGTGAGTGCGGCCACCGCCTACGCGAACCTCGTGAGCCTCGCGCAAAACCTGAAGGCGTCTGGGTACGGCAAGGTGGTAATGGGCACCGTGCTGCCGCGATCCGGTTTGAACAACACCACCCGCGGCACGCTGAACACCTCGATTCGCGGCAACACGACCGACTGGGACGCGACTGCGGACGTGGCGGCCGACGCCACCATCGGGGCGGACGGGGCGAACACGAACGCCACCTATTACGCCGGGGATCAGGTCCACCTGATCGCTGCCGGCAACGCCATTGCCGCCCCGATTTTCCGCACAGCGATTGATGGGTTACTGCCGTGACAGCGGATCACGGCCGCAGTGCCCGCTCCCACGCGGCGTACCCGGACGGCGACAGGTGAATGCCGTCAGCGGCACGGTCGGCGTCGGCCGGTGTCAGGTGGCAGACTGACACGCGAGGCCCGGACAGAGTGCGGATATAGGTGTTGAATGCCACGATCTGCCGATTCCGACGTTCGGCATCCGTGACGTGTGCGGCGAACGTTGGCACCTCGCACACGACGAGGCGGGCGTCGGTGGTGTCGAGCAGGGAGCGGACGAGTGCGGTGTACTCGGCGGTCGGGTCGGCGTCGGCGAGTATGTCGTTCGTGCCGCATTGGATGACTACCGTGGCGGGTCGGTGGCGGGCGACTTCGGGCACGAGCGACCGAACCTGTGCAACCGTCGCACCCGAGACGCCACGGCAGACGGCGGGCGACGTCCACCGCTCATGCCACCGGCCCAACTCGACATGCGAGTCACCGACGAACACGGTGCCGCCGGGTGGTGCCGCCGGGGTAGACAAGAACGAGGCGATTCGCAGGTCGAGCAGAGATACGGTCGGTCCTGGTTTGACCGGGTTCAACAAACGGCCGAGCGGGAAGAACCGCTGAATCAGGACGCCCGCGGCGATGCCGGCGAGCAAGACGGCCAGGATGAAGACGATGCGTTTCATGCCGGCTGTTATAGGGCCGGCGGCGCGTCCGTCGCGGTGAGCGGCGGGCAGATCCTCACCGCCGCCGGCGGTGTGGTGCGGAGCTGGTGACCGCTGCCCACCATTCGGGCCACGCCACACGTCAAAATGCCGGATGACGCACACCGCGTCGGCCGGAGCTAACGCGTGGCCTCAATCCTGTCCCGCCTGTCGAGCCTCGTGCCCGACTTCCGCCCGTTCCGCACGCCCGCCGCCCGCGGCACAGCCCGCCCGCGTCCCAACCAGGACGAACGAATCCCGACCCGGGCGGGCATCGGCCGCACGTGGTTCCTCCCTTATGCCGACTCGACCGCGACTGACGACACGCCGGACATTCGCGCGGCGATGCGGAAGATGCTCCGCGACCCCTACATCAAATCCGCCTGGCTCTCACAACTGCTGTCGGTGCTGTCGCAGCCGATCCAGGTGCACGTGCCGAAGGGCAAGAAGAACCGCACCGACCAGGGGCGGGCCGACTTCGTCCGCCACTGCCTCGAGCACGCCCAAGATGGGATGCTCGGCGTCGGCACGGCCATCCTGATGAACCACGGGTCGGACGGCTACACGGTGTCGGAGAAAGTGTGGCAGACGGACGCCCGCGGGAAGTACGCGAACAAGGTCACGTTGCGAGCACTGAAGCCGAAGGACCTCGACGAGCACGGCAGACTCATCGGGGACGAACACAACAACGTGACCGGGGTTTGGAGCAGCCGGACCAACGAAACGTACCCGATCACGGACTTCGTCTACACGCGGTACCTGCACACGTTCGACGAGCCGATGGGCATGGCGGCCTTTAGGCCGTCGTACGGAGCGTACTGGGCACGGGACACGGTGCGGAAACTCCGCATCATCCACAAAGAGAAGAACCTCGACGGATTGTTGATGGGCACGTACGAGGACCCCGCAGACAAGGGGCCACTTGAGGCGGCGCTCGCTCGTGCCCGGTCGTCGACCTGGCTGAGCATCCCCGCCGGCGTGCGGGTGGAAATGCTCAGCAAGTCGCAGGCGGCGGAGGGGGATTACAAGTCGTTCGACGAGTCGCTTCGCGAAGAGTCGCTCGTCGGCATCGCGCTCGCACACCTGCACATCCTGCAAGGCGGGGTGAGCGACGCCCGCGGCAACACGAAGGTGCACAAGGCGGTCGCGGACCTCGGGCCGTGGCTGCTGACGTACATCATCCAGTACGCCATCAACCGGCAGATCGTGCCGGACCTGATCGACTACAACTACGGCTACAGCGACGAGTACCCGCAGGTGACGCTGGGCGGGGTGTCGAACGCCGAAGTGATCGAGCTGTTGCAGGTGCTGGAAGGTGCCCAGCGGGCCGGGTTCAAGCCGAGCAAGTCGTACTACGCCACCGAGCTGACGATTCAGGAAGCGGACCAGACCGACCCCGATGACTTGCTCACCCCGCCGAGTGCGGCCCCGCCGGGCGGCGGTGGCATGGACCTGGGCGGGATGCTCGGCGGGATGGGTGGCGGCGACCCGTTCGGCGGCGGCGGTGGCGGCGGTGGGCTTCCCCCTGGCCCGCCGGCCCTGCCGCCCGCACCGACCGCCGGGGGCGAGTTCGGGGCGTTCCGCGAGTGCGGGCCGAAGGGCGGATATGAGGAGTTCAGCTGGGACGACTGGACGCAGGAGGCGGG
>SXHE01000279.1 GCA_005773755.1 Planctomycetia bacterium | reverse complement strand
GGACACGTCGTTCGTTCAGACCCGCGAGGAGATGGTCGAGCAGCTCACGACGCGCGGCTTGAAGGCCACCACGCTGCACGTCACCAAGCCCGACCGGCCGGCCCGCACGCTCACCGGCGACGACCTCGCGCGGCTCGTGCCCGCGCTGGCCGAGGCCGAGGCCGCCGTGGTCGGGCTGGAGCGCCGCGGGCGCACCCTCGACGACTTCAAGGACGCCGACGGCGCGTTCCCCGCGTACCAGCTCCACGTGCGCGCGACCAACAAGGACCAATGGTTCCGCACCACCGACGAGGTGAACGCCTACAAGACCGTGCTCGCGGGCGAACTGAAGCACGAACCGGTCGTCGGCGAGGATTACACGCTGGACGAGTGGCACGACCTGAAGGCGCTGAACCGCGCGGTCGCGAAGCTGCGGGGCGCGGGGTTCGAGGGGCTGACGTTCGGGCCGGGCGACCTCGTCCCGCTGCCGCGGATCGCCGGCCGCGAGCCGCTCGTGCGGTTCTCCCTCGAACACGACGGCAGCCGCAAGGAACTGGTGAGCCTGCGCGAACTGGTGCTCGAGATCCGGCGGCTGGGTGAGAAGGGGATCGCCATCACGCGGTTCAAGGGGCTGGGCGAGATGGACCCGGAGGAGCTGTGGGCCACGACGCTCGACCCGCAGCACCGCACGCTGCTGAAGGTGACGCTCAACGACGCGTTCAAGGCCGAAGAGATGTTCCGCACGCTGATGGGCAAAGAGGTTCAGGACCGCCGCGCGTTCATCTTCAAGAACTCGCTCAAGAGCGTGGACGAGATCGACTACGGGGCGTGATTGAACTGAATGAAACGAGCCGGGGGCGTCAGCGACAGACAACGTTGTCCGTCGCTGATGCCCCCGGCTCGTTTCGTCACTTGAAGAAGCCGTCCATCACGTTGGGTGAGGCCGCGCCGCCTTCCATGCTTTGATTCTTGAGCGCGGTGTCGATCCGGTCCCGGACCTTCTTCCAGTCCGAATCGAACTTCTTCAGCAGCTTGTCGCGGTCCTCGGTGCTCAGCTTCTCGATCTTCCCGTAGGTGGTTCGCGCCCGCTCGAACGCGGCGAGCTGCTTGTCGAGCGGTTCCTTCTTCTCGACGGTCTCGGCGTAGGCGTTCAGATGCACGATCAGCTCGCGCATCAGGCTGTCCGGCCCGCTACAGCCGGGCGCGCACACCAGCACCACACCCAACACGCCACAGGCCACGATCCGCTTCATGTCTCGGTCTCCGGTTGCTCGCGCCACTATACCGGAAGCCGGCCGAAGTGGTAGGCGCTACGGCAGTCGCGCGCCGGCGGGCAGTTTCAGTTCCGTACCCGCGGGCACGCTCGACGGGTTGAACTGCGGATTCAGGTCGTAGATGTCGTTCCAGCGCAGGTCGCTGCCGAGCGTCTCGCGGGCCACGGCCCTCATCGTCATGCCGCCCGCGGGCACGATGAACGTGGTGCGCGGGCGGGCCGCGGCGGGCACCGGGTCGGCCGCGGCCCCCCACATCGGCGCGCCGGTCGGAACCGCGCCGGTCGGGGCCGCGCCCACCTGCCCGGCGAACTGCCGACGCAGGACGTGCATCGGCGGCACCTCGACGTACCGCACCCCGGTTAGCGCCTGGTTCCGGTTGAACGCCCGCAGCGCCGCGGCGAACCGCTTGTCGTTGTAGAACTCTTGGCTGATCGACTCGTAGGTGTCGTTCGCGCGCGGCTCGTATAGGTCGACGTCGAAGTTCGTGCGCGGCAGCGTCTCGGGCACCGTCGGCTTCGGCTCGGTCGTGCCTCCGGGCTTGGTGAACCCGGTGGGCGTGCCGAACGCGGGTGGCGGCGGCTCGAACACGGGCGTCTTCGGCTCGACCTTCGGGAACAGGTTCGGCACGAACGGCTCGACCTTCGGGTCGGGTGTTACCATCGGCGGCGTGAGCTTCGGCTCCGGCACCGCGGGAACGAACGGACCTCCGCCGGGCGCGGGGATCGGCGGAATTACCGGGTCCGGTAGCTTCGGAGTGATCTTCGGCTCGACCTTCGGCGGGGGCGGAACGACCGGTTCAAAGCCCGTCGGCGGCGGGACCACGGGCACCATCGGCGCGCCGGGGATCGGCGGCAGGGCCGGGAGCGGTGGCGTCATCGGCTCGGTTCTGCCAACGGGAACGACGGGCACATACGGCTCGAACGCGGCGGGCGGTGGGATCGGCGGCACGCGCGGGCGCTCCGGCTCGATGGTCGGTGGCGGCAGCGGCGAGATGCCCGTCGGCCGCGCCACCGGCGTCGTGGGGAAGGGCGGCATCGACGGCAGTGGGATCGGCGGCAGGTTGTCGGCGCTCACCGGCACGGTGGGCACTTCCGTGGCCGGCTTCAGCGGTTCGGGGGCGTTGGTGCGCGGCACCGCGGCCCAGTCCTGCGGCGTCGTCGCGGCCGGCTTGGGTTCTTCCTTCGTGGGGAACATGAGCCGCACCGCGCCGATACCGGCCGCGAGGCTGAACACCGCGGACGCGCCGATGGTGAGCTGCTTCTTCGTGAACAGTCCCAGCCACTTTGTGCCGGTGGTCGGCGCGGCGGGCGCGGGGGTGAGGGTCGAGGGCACCGGGGGCGGCGCGAGTGGGGTCGCGGCGGGCGGCGCGCTGGCGACCGGCTTCGGCGCGGGCGGCGTCGGAATCGGTGGCAACGGCGAGAGCGGCACGGAACCGGGCACCGAGCGCGCGAACGACGGCTTCGGAACGTCAACGGCGATGGGATCGGTCATCCGTGACCTCATAGTGAGATTAGGTTCGCACCGCGACGCGCAGCTTGGCGCTGCGGGCGCGCGGGTTACGGGCAGTTTCTTCGGCCCCGGCCTCGACCACCTTCTTGTTCACCGGGTGCCACACGGTCGCGACGCGGAACGCCTGCTTCACGCGCCGGTCTTCGAGCGAGTGGAAGCTGATGATCCCCGCCCGGCCGCCCGGCTTCACCAGCTTCGGCAGCGCCGCCAGCAACCGGTCGAGCGCGCCGAGTTCGTCGTTTACCGCGATCCGCAGCGCCTGAAACACGCGGGTCGCGGGGTCGATCGCGCCGGACCGCGGTACGCAGCTCCGTACCGCGCTGGCGAGTTCCGCGGTCGTCTCGAACGGCTTCGCTTCGCGCCGCTCGACGATCCGTCGCGCCACCCGCCGGCTGTGGCGCTCCTCGCCGAACTCCCAGAACACGTCCGCCAGCCCCGCCTCGCTCATCCGGTTCACGAGGTCGGCCGCGGTCGCCCCGGTGGTCGGGTCGAGCCGCATGTCGAGCGGGCCGTCGTCGCGGAAGCTCAGCCCGCGGGCGCGCTCGGCCAACTGGTCCGAACTGAACCCCAAGTCGGCGAACACGCCGTCCACTGTGGCTACGCCCCGGGCGGCGAGTACCTCCGCCAACTGGTCGAAGTTGGCGTGAACCAACTCGATCGGCAATCCGTCGAGCCGCCCGCGGGCCAGTGCGAGCATCGTCGGGTCTTGATCGAGGCCGATCACGCGCCCGGCCGGGCCGACGCGCTCGGCGATCAGCCGCGTGTGCCCGCCGCCGCCGGTGGTGCAGTCGATCCACGTCTCGCCCGGCTTCGGGTCGAGCAGGGCGAGCACTTCGACGGGCAGCACACTGGCGTGAACCGGCACGCGGTCGGTGGACATAGGCGGCTTCGGGGATTGAGTCAAGGCGAAGGTGAAGGGGGGCAGTTACAGAGTATCGAACCGCATGTGGCCCATCGCCGCGGCCGGGTCGAAGGAGCCGTCGAACGTAAACCGCCAGTAGTTCAACAGGTTGTGCAGTCCGATCAACGGAGGTGTCGTCGGCGGGTGTGCCTCGGAAAACACCACCGCGAGCGAGAAGGGACAATCGCGCAGTCGGGGGAAGCGCACGTTCAGATCGAGGTCGTAAACGGTGACGGAAACACGTCCGGTGGCGGTGTCGAGCTGCAGGCGGCAGCTCCTAGGCGGCAGCGCGATTCCGAATTCGCGCGCCCACTCGGCGCTAAACGTACTCAGGCCCGCACCCGAATCAATCATGACCCGACGAGACGACAGCCATTGTTGGGGAGCAAATTCGACCTCGAGCGGAACGTACGCCCGCAACGACATCCGAATCGGAGCGGCGAACAGCGCGGTCGGGGCGAGCAACACCTGCACCGCTGACTCTTCGGAGAAAAGCGGACGCGCCGCACCCGGGGTGGTGTTGGCCGGGTCCAACAAGCGGTAGTGGATCGGGTGGCGGAACCACGGCATGGGCGTGTCGTCCTACCAGCCAAAGGTGTCGGGTCGATCGGGTGCGTCGAACTGCACGTCTTTCCGTTGCTCGTAGGGGAACGCATCGAGCAGCTTTGCGCTGTTCTTCAGACCGACGGCCAAGACGATGACCCCGTGCTCGTTCTCGATGCACGCGATGTTCTGCCCGCCGTAGTACAGAGACAACAGCCATTCGTTCCGCTGCTTGGCACCGACGGTGAGGCCGAACTCGTCGAACCGGGCGTTCGGGTCGATCTCGAACGCCGCGGGAATCCGCCCCGCTTCGAACTGCTTCTGAACGTGCTCGCCCGCGAACGCCAAGTCGCGGGTGACATGTGCCTCCACCTCCTGCGTTACAGGCAGGTAGTCATCGGGCCGAATGTCGCCGCCCAGGATGCGCTTCGCGCGGTCGAGGAAGTCCGGCCGTGTTTCCGGCCGCAGGTCCGGCTTCGGCTGGGGTCGCGGGTTCGGTTCGGTGCGGTTCGCCTCTCGCCACCAATCTGGCTCGGTTTGCGGCCAGAGCGGGCCGAGGATCGAAACCGGGACCGGCGTTTCATCGGTCCACCGGAGCCGCGAGCCGGTTTGGTGGAGGCTGTCGAAGTCGTGGTATACGGCTTCAATCACTGTAGCGCCATCACCGGCGGCGAGCGCGGCGTGGTAGGTCGCGTTGAACGCGAATTCGGCGTCGAAGATGACGCCGGCGTAGGCCGCGTGCGCCGCGGCTTCGGCGGCCGAATACGCGCTCACGCGGATACCCGCGAGGGTCAGTAACGTGGTCCCGCTCCGGCGGGCCGCGTTCGCGGCAAGCCCGGCGGCGCGTGCGGGGAAACTGCGATCCGGCCCCGGAACGGCGACGGACTTCCCTTCGGCGATTTGTTCCGCAAACGACACGGCGGTGCGAACCGCTTCTACTTCGCGCGGCGGGGCGGAAGGCCAGAGCTTCTCAAACAACGGTTGGACGCGGCGGGCGGCACGGGCCGCGTACGCGACGCGCGCCAGCCGCGGGAGCGTTAGCAGGTCTCCCATACTCGGGAGCTGGTCTTCCACGCTCGGAAGGGTAACGTGATCGGATCGGATCGCGTCGGTTGACACAGGTTCGAGTTCCCAGAACGGGCGGGCCGGCACGCCGGGTTTCGGCGCACGGCTCACATCCACTTTACCTCACTCGCGACTCGTTGCACAGATCACCCGTTCGGGCCACAACGACGTGCGGGCTGTCGGCAGCGTCTTCGGGGAAAGGTGCGCGGCGCTCATTCGTGTCGAGCGCCTGCAAGTTGTCCGCCGCTACCAGCGGCTGATGCCGCCCTGGGCCTTGCCTTGCAGCTCCGCGCGCTTCAGGATCGCGTCGTGCGACGCCAGCTTGTACAGGTCGCCCAGCGTCGGGTAGTTGAAGCAGGTCGCCAGGAACAGGTCCGCGGTGCCCCCGGTCATCATGGCGACCAGCCCGATGTGGACCAACTCGGTGGCCTGCTCGCCGATCACGTGGACGCCGAGCAGTTTCAGGTCGTCGCGGGCGAACACCAGCTTCAGGAACCCGGTCTTGTCGTTGATGATCTTGCCGCGCGGGTTCTGGTCGTAGTCCGCGCGGCCCACGACGACGGGCACGTTCTTCTCGCGCGCCTGGGCCTCGGTCAGCCCCACCGAACTCACTTCGGGGATCGTGTAGATGCCGGCCGGAAGGAACTGGGCCAGCGCTTCTTTTGCGTGCGACCCGAAGGCGTGGCACGCGGCGACGCGGCCCTGCTCGGAACTGGTGCTCGCCAGTGCCGGGAACCCGATCACGTCGCCGACGGCGTAAATGTGCGGCACGGTGGTACGGAAGTGCTCGTCCACCGGGATCAGCCCGCGCGGGGTCAGGCCGAGCCCGGCCACTTCCGGGCCCAGCGCCGCGGCGGCGCTCGTGCGCCCGGCACACACGAGCAGGTGATCGACGGCCAGTTCTCTGCCCGACTTCAGCGTCAGCTCGATCTCGCCCGACCGCGGCGCGCGGCACGACTCCACTTGATCCTTCCACCAGAACACGATGCCCTGGCGCTCCATCGCGAGGCGGAGCGCGTCGGACAGGTCCGGGTCGAGGAACGGGAGCAGCGTGTCGCGCCCGTCGATCAGGTGGACGCGGACGCCCAGCGCGGCGAACGTGCAGGCGTACTCGCTGCCGATGACCCCGGCCCCGACCACGCCGAGCGACCGCGGGATGCTGGTGATGTACAGCAGTTCGTCGGAGTCGTGAACGCGCTCGTGGTGGAACGGGAACACCGCGGGGCGCACCGGCATCGAGCCGATGGCGATGACGACCTTGTCGGCCCGCAGGTCGGTGCAGCCGCCCGGTGGTGACGGGTGCTCGACCCGCACCGTGTGCGGGTCGAGGAACCGGCCGGTGCCCTGGTACACGCCCACGCCGTACCGGTCGAGCAGCGTGCGCATCTGGTGCGCCTCGGACGCCTTGACGACGCGCTCGTGGCGCACCAGGTCTTCGATCTTCGCCTGCCGCCGCACCGCCACATCGACACCGAACAGGGCGCGCGACTTCACGCCGGCGATGGCGAGTGCCGTCTCGCGGAGCGTCTTGCTGGGAATGGTGCCGGTGTTGACGGCGGCCCCCCCGACGACCGAGTGGCGCTCGACGAGCGCGACCCGCTTGCCCAGGAGCGCGGCGGTATCGGCGGCGGCGACGCCGCCCGGCCCGGCCCCGATCACGATCAGGTCGTAGCGCGCGGGTGTGGCGGGCATGGCGGCGACTCCGGCGGGGTGATGTGTTCGACATGATACCCGCCCGGCGCGGTTCGGTCACGTTGGTGCTTCGGTTCTGCTCGTCCGTTTTCCCGTCGTTTCCCGCGGGCGGCGCGCGTATCATGCCGGTAGACAATCTGTTCTTCCGTGGGTTGGCCCTCCGCCACAGTAAAAACAAGGAGCCTCACATGCCCGCTATTGCCACTTCGGTTCTGGACGACATCTCCGCCGAAATCCTCGACCTGAAGAAGCAGCTCGGCGCGACCATCCTCGCGCACTACTACCAGGAGGGCGAGATCCAGGCGCTCGCCGACGTGACCGGCGACAGCCTCAAGCTCGCGCGCGAGGCCACGAAGGTCGAGTCGCCGGTCATCGTGTTCTGCGGCGTATTGTTCATGGCCGAGACTGCCAAAATTCTGAATCCCGACAAGATGGTGTTGTTGCCGTCGGAGAAGGCGCTCTGCTCGCTCGCCGGCGGGATCACGGTGAGCGACGTCCGTGACTTGAAGAAGCAATATCCCGGCGTGCCTGTCGTGACCTATGTGAACACCTACGCGAACGTGAAGGCGGAATCGGACTACTGCTGCACTTCCGGCAATGCCGCCGCGGTCATCAAGCACCTGCGCAAGCTGGGCCACGAGCACATCATGCTGTTGCCGGATGAGTTTCTGGCGCGGAACACCGCGAAGGAACTCGGCATGAACTTCGTGCTGCCCGGGTTCCTGCGGGGCCAGCACACCGATCTGCCGAAGGAACCGACCATCATCGGCTGGCGCGCGCGCTGCGAAGTGCATGAACTTTTCCGCGTGGACGATATCCAGCTCGTGCGCAAGCAGCATCCGAACGTGAAGGTGCTC
>SXHE01000278.1 GCA_005773755.1 Planctomycetia bacterium | reverse complement strand
GGTACAGCAGCGGGCGGGACGCCCGCGGTCCCAGGGAGCGAACCCGAAATGGCGAAGCCCAACCCGACCCTGAAGGCGCTCCAGGCCGCGGCCAAGGGGCTGCTGTTTCCGAGCGAGACGGACGCCCCCATCGAGGCGTTCGCGTGGCCCGGCGGCGACGGCCCGCCCACCGAGGCCGCGCTCCGCGCCGGTGCCAAGATCGCTACCGACGCGGTGGTGGAAAAGGGCACCCTCGCGCAGCTCACGAAGACGATCCCCAAGGACGTGCGCCCCGACTTCAAGCCGCTGCTGGACGAACTTGGCAAGCTGTCCGGTGTCGCCGTGTTCCGCGTGGGCGAGATCACCATCGACGTGTACATCATCGGCCGCACCGCCGACGGCCAGTACGCGGGCGTGAAGACCAAAGTTGTCGAGACGTAAGGAAACGCACCTCATGGCCGCGAACAGCTTTCTGGACAAGCTCACGCCGAAGCAGCGCGTCGGGCTGGCGGTCGCGGTGCTCGCGGTCGCGGGCCTCGTGCTGCTCGTTCAGCAGTTTCAGAAGAAGCCCGCACCCGCGCCGACGCCGCAGGGCGAACCGGGTACGACGCTCGCGAACCGGCACATCCGGTTCGGGATGCCCGCCGACGCGAAGGCCGACCCCGCGCAGAAGGACGCCTACCTCATCGAACGGCCGCAGTACGCCCTCTCGTACAACGACTCGAAGAAGATTCCCAACTGGACGTGCTGGCACCTCAAGGCGGGCGACATCGGGAAGACGCCGCGCGGCGACTTCGCCGAAGACCCGGACCTGCCCGCCGGGTTCCGCCGCATCAAGCACGGCGACTATACCGGCTTCGGCTTCGACCGCGGCCACCTCTGTCCCGCGAAGGACCGCTCGGACACCGAGGAGAACAACAAGGCCACCTTCTACATGACGAACATGATGCCGCAATCCGCGGAGTGCAACCGCGGCGGCTGGGAGCGGTTCGAGAGCCACTGTCGCGACCTGACGAAGGACGGGAGCGAGCTGTACATCGCGGCCGGACCGCACGGTCAGGGCGGAACCGGCACCGAAGGGTTGAAGCAGACCATCGGCCGCACGACGCAGATCACCGTGCCGGCGTCGTGCTGGAAGGTGGCGCTCGTCCTGCCGAAGGGCGAGAACACCGTCGGCACGGGCGCGAAAGCGCTGGCGGTGTGGATGCCGAACGACACGAGCGTGCCGGAAGCGTGGAAGCCCTACGCGGTGTCGGTGGCCGAGGTCGAGAAGCGCACCGGCTTCAAGTTCTTCCCGCTGGTGCCCGACGCCGTCGCCGCGCCGCTCAAGGGCAAACTGGACCCGTGACCGCGCCCCTTCGGGGTCGCCGCTAAACGACAACAGAGGGGTGAAACAATGTCGCGCTATCTGCTCACTTCGCTCTGCGTCTTGATCGCAACGCCGCTGCTGGCCGCGCCCCCGAACGTCGTCGTCATCCTGGCCGACGATCTCGGCTACGGCGACCTGGCGTGTTACGGCAACAAGAAGTTGAAGACGCCACACATCGACACGCTCGCGGCGGACGGCACGCGGTTCACCAGCTTCTACGTGTCGCAGCCGGTCTGCACCGCGAGCCGGGCCTCGCTCATGTCGGGCTGTTACGCCAACCGCGTGTCGATGGCCGGCGCGCTCAACCACCAGAGCAAGGTCGGCATTCACCCGAACGAGAAACTGCTGAGCGAGCTGCTCAAGGCGAAGGGCTACGCGACCGCGTGTTATGGGAAGTGGCACCTCGGCGACCGTGCCCCGTTCCTGCCCACCAAGCGCGGGTTCGACGACTTCGCCGGGCTGCCGTACTCCAACGACAACGGCCCGCTGCACCCCACCATGCCGGACCTGCCGGCGCTGCCGTTCTATCGCGGGGCGAAGGTGATCGAGCGCGACCCCGATCAGGGCAAGTTCACGAAGCGGTTCACCGACCTCGCGGTCGAGTTCATCGCCCAACACCCACACGAACCGTTCTTCCTGTACCTGCCGCACGTCATGCCGCACGTGCCGATCTTCGCGTCGCCCGACTTCAAGGAGAAGTCCGCGGGCGGGGTGTACGGCGACGTGGTCGAGGAACTCGATTGGGGCGTGGGCGAGGTGCTCGCCGCGCTGAAGAAGCACGACCTGGAAAAGAACACGCTCGTGCTGTTCCTCTCGGACAACGGGCCGTTCCTCTCTTACGGTTCGCACGCCGGCAGCGCCGGCCCGCTGCGCGAGGGGAAGCTGACGACCTACGAGGGCGGGGTGCGCGTGCCGTGCATCGCCCGCTGGCCGGGCAAGGTGCCGGCGAAGCGCGTCTGTGACGAACCGCTCATGACCATCGACCTGCTGCCGACGCTGTGCAAACTCGCGGGTGCGGACCTGCCGAAGCCGAAGATCGACGGCGCGGACATCGGCCCGGTCCTGTTCAACGAACCCGGCGCGAAGTGCCCGCACGAGGCGTACTACTTCTTCGCGGGCGACGAACTGCACGCGCTCCGCTCCGGGAAGTGGAAGCTGCACGTCCCGCACGAGTACCTGACGGTGAACGGCCCGACCCGCACCGACGGCAAGCCGGCCAACCACGGCAACCAGAAGCCCGAAGCGATGAGCGCGTCCGGCCTGCGCGGGATCGCCAGCCGCCACGGGTACAAGGTCGAGAAGCAGCCGCTCGCGCTGTACGACCTGACCGCCGACCCCGGCGAGAAGGAGAACGTCGCGGACAAGCACCCGGAGGTGGTGAAGCGCCTTCAATCGCTGGCCGACGCCTCGCGAGCCGAACTTGGGGATTCGCTGACCGCGGTGAAGGGAAAAGGCGTGCGACCGAGCGGGGTGAGCGAGTGAGGCGACCGCGTGTGACCAGCGGCGCAGTTCAGCGGGGGCGCAAGTCCCAAATGTACACGTTATCGTGCGAGCCCGAGGCGAGGTACCGCCCGCACGGCGACGGGGCCAGCGACAGAACCACACCACGCGCCGCACCGGCGTGCGCGGGCAATTCGATGGTGCGCACGATCCGGCCGGTCGTCGTGTCGATCAGGAACACGCGCCCGTCCTGACTACCGAAGGCGACCGTACGACCGTCGGTCAGCACCGCCACCGCGCGCGGCCTCACTTCGTCCAGCGCCGCGGCCACTTCGGGCGGGCGCGGATCGACCCACCAAAATGGCACCCGGCCCAGTCGCACCTGGTACAACTGCCGCCCGCTGTGAGCGTCCCACACGATCAACGTTTGCGTGTGTTCCGACGGCCCCAGGGTGTCGAAGCCGTTCGCGCTCGGCAATCGTACCCATCGCTCGACCACCGCGACGATACGATTCGGGCCGAACGCAAACGGCTCGATTCGAGAACCCCCTGAGTCGGCCAGCGGTCGCGCCTCCCAGGTCGTCGTGTCCCACATCTGGAGACCGTTGCCCTTCGCGCCGACCAGAAGGTGCCGGCCGTCCGGGGCGAACGCAGCGCCCGACCACGCGAGGTCCGCCGCCGCCGCGCGAACGACCGTACCGGTGTGCCGGTCCACGACGCGAACGCCGCCCGTGCTGTGGAGGGCCGCGAGCGTGCCGTCGGGCGAGATCAGCAACAGTGCCCGGGGGTCGTGCTCGTCGCCGAGAACGTGTCGCGCGCCGGTGCGCAAGTCGAGCGCGACGGTCTTTCGTTCGGGTGCCTTGCGGGTCCAATACGCGACAGTCGCGCCGTCGTGGGAGAGTTCGGATTCGTACCAGTATTGATCGTCCGCGTCCGGCGGCAGCGGGGTAAAACTCACCCGCCGGCCGGTGCGCAGTTCCCACCGTGCCACCCCAGCTTCGGTGACGGCGACGAGGTGCCCGTCGTCGGCCCACCGAAGACGGGTTGTGTACGCGGCCGGTGAATGAGCCACTGCGCCGAGCGGTAACGGTTCGGAGCCGTCTAGCAACGGGACGGGCGCGACGACTCGCGTCGGGCGCTCCGCGCGCGGCGCGAGCGCGGCGAACAGTACGACGACCAACCCGCACAGAGCGATCAGCCGGGTTCGTGCCGTGCGCATCGCGTGACTCCGGGTGTCACTTCTTGAAGACTTGCGCGAGGAGCGCGCCGCCGATCATGGAGACGACCGAGATGAGGAACGCCTGAAGGAAGTTGAACCCGCGGTCGGTGGTCTTCTCGTGCCCGCGCGACCGCTCTTCGAGGAGTGCGTTCTTGGCCTCGCCCGCGGCTAGCCGGTCGAGCGCCCGGCGCAGTTCCTCGCTCAGGGTCGCGACTTCGGTGCGCAGGAGCGCGACAACCGCCTCGTTCGAGGCGTGCTTGGCGATGAACTCTTCGTTCCGCCGCATCGCGCGCTCAAGGTCTTTTCTTGGGCGGCGACACGGTCGGTAACAATTTGGAGCTTCGCGCTCAACTCGGCAAACGCGGCCGTCAGGTCTTTGATCTGTTCCGAAGGGCTCTTCGCCATCTACTCACCCTCCGCGGTGGAAGCCAGCAAGTCGCGCAATCGCCGGTCGATGCGCGATTGGATCGCTCTATCAGCCATTACCAGAACCGACTGAACCGCACGGCTCGCGAACCGGTCGGCGCTGTACTGGTTGAGCAACAGCGAGGTTGCGTAGGTTTCCGGCTGGTTCGGGACGCGCACTTGGATCGAGAACAGTGCTTTCTCGGATTCAGGGAACACCCAACGCCCCGTGTATTCGAGGCCCGAATCCGTATCGAGACGCTCTTGAAGTGCGTCGTTTGCTTCGCGCACGCGCGCCAGCAGCGCGGGGGCCACCGCGACCGGGTTGCCCTCTTGGTCGGTCTCGCGGATCTCGCTCGTGTACATGTGAAGTCCCTCACTTTCACTGCCATCATACATCACCGCTCGGCCGCGCCGCTAGAGGTTCCGCCTTTGCCACACGCGGGGCGCGTCCGTAAATCATCTCGTGAACCCTACTGCCGCGACGCGGCCCACACCTTTACAACGGAAGACAATGAGCGCGAAGTACGTGTACTCGTTCGGTGGCAAGACGGCCGACGGCAACGG
>SXHE01000032.1 GCA_005773755.1 Planctomycetia bacterium | reverse complement strand
TGCACGCCAGCTCACAAGCTTCTTGCGCCGACTTGCCCGCGCGCATCTGTTCAGTGATGAACAGGCTCCCGCCGATGCGGATGATCTCTTCGCCCACGCCGGTCGCGCCGGCCGCGCCCGCGAGGTCGTCCACGTACAGCCCGGCCCCGATGATGGGCGAATCGCCCACGCGCCCCGGCAGCTTGTACGCCAGCCCGCTCGTCGTGCAGACCCCGCCCAGGTGCCCCTTCTTGTCGAGCGACAGCACCGTGACCGTGTCGTGGTTGAACTCGTTAACAGGAGGGGGGGCGAGGGGGGAACCCGCAGGGGGTTCCCCCCAATAAAGGTTGATGTCGGACGCGCCGTCCGCGCTCGCGGGCTTCTTCTCGTCCTTCTTCTTGCGGTCCGGGTGCGAGTCGAGCCACTCCTTGATGCTGTCCGCGGTGTAGGGCACTTCCAGCGGGAAGCCCTGTTGGAGCGCGAACCACTTCGCCCCTTCGCCCACGAGCAGCACGTGCGGCGTCTTCTCCATGACCCGCTTCGCCAGTGCCGCGGGGTGCTTGATGTGCTCGACGCACGCGACCGCGCCGCAGGCGAGCGTGCGGCCGTCCATCAGGCAGGCGTCGAGTGTGAGCCGGCCCAGGCGGTCCGGCAGGCTGCCGAACCCGACCGAGTTGCGGATGCTCATGTCGTCTTCGACCGCTTGCGCGCCGGCCAGCGCCGCGTCGAGCGCCGGTTCGCCCTTCGCGAGCGCCTTCATCGCGACTTCGACGGCCAACTTGCCAAACGGCCAAGTGGCGATGGTGATCGGTTCGGGCATGGGGGTGCCTGTTGTGGGGAGTGGCGAAGACCAAATACTAAACACGAAAAGCCGACGGCAACAGAGCGCCGTCGGCTTTTCGGGTTTAGTCAGCGTTCGGACCAGTTCGAGCCGTCAGGATACGGTGGCCGAACTGGTCCCGGTGGCCGTGTCGGTGCGGGCCTGTTGCTGTGCCAGCGGGAGCAATTCCTGCCGATAGATGGGCACATCGCGCGGGGCTTCAATCCCGAGCCGAATCTTGCCGCGGTCGATGTCCACAACCGTGATGCAGATGTTGTCGCCGATGAAAATCTTCTCGCCCAGTTTGCGGCTGAGAACGAGCATGATCGTATCCCTCCGGTGTGCATCACTCGTCCGTAAACGCTTACCAATTGTACGCCACGATTTGTGGCACGCTGGCGACGCCACGGCAAAACGGCCCTTGACCAGAGCGCTATCGGGCGCACGGCCGGAATAAAGCGCGCGCAAGACACCCCGCCGCCGGGTTCGCGCCCCAACTCCGCCCCCTGGATGGGATTGCGTCTGCTCACTTGATGGGCACTTGGGTCGTGATCGAGGTTCGCGCGGCCCGGAAGTGGCAAAAATGGAAAACGTTGCACAAGCCCACCGCAACCGGACACGTTGACCGCGAGACAGAGTGACAGCGCGGTGTCATTTGATGAGGGCAGCTTGCGGCTTCGCGAGTGATGGGATCAGAACGGGCGGTTTGAAATCCCTCGCACAACATGCCAGTGTTTGAACGTCATGGTGGCACAAATTGATACTATCGCTGCGCCGTGGTGCGCAAACCGGTAGCCGCCCGGCTAGTACAGGCGGCTACCGGCGAGAGATCGGCAGAACGCTTCCTTTCCGCCTCTCTCTTGATTCAGCGGCGGGTCGCGGTCGTTCGCGGCTCCTGTACGCAGGGTGTACGCTGTGGCGTCCACGAGGCGATTCTCTGAGGGCGAACCGAGCAGAGAACGGCGACGGAACTAATTTGGGAGCGCACCTGGGTTCAGAAACCGGCGGCGCGAAACGCGACCCGCCGAGTTCACTTGTGACTTCGTTTACGACGGGCGCTTGGGACGCAGTTTCCCACCGAGGCGTCCCGTCCGGCCCATGTTTTTCAGCGTTTGGAACAAATCCCCGATGCCGTCCTGACGGCTTGTTCGCCGAAGGAACTCGCTGTGGATGTCTTCCATGTCTTTGGTGTAGGGCAGCTTATCCACGGCGAGTGGGGTTGCCCGATACAGGTCTTCGAGCAAGTGTTTCTGCTCGTCTGTCAAGTTGCAGAACTTGGTCGCCATCGGAGTCCTCCCAGTTAGTAAGTGCTCGAACCGTTTCCCTTCTGTGCATCTGCTCACACGACGGTCTTGCAGCGAAGCGCCCGACATCCAATGTCGGGCACAGTTGACGTTTCTTCAGTCCCTCACGCGACGCACGCCATTCCGGCGGTTGCGGCGGAGTGGCCCTTGAGGAACTCCAGCGGGCGCGGGTCGCCTTCGTACCGGGCATCGGCCGGGTGGAAGATGGCCTGCTTCATCTTGGCGCGCTGTTCGAGCACCGCGAGCTTTTCGGGCGAGCCGGGCGCGGCGGTGGTCGGGGCCGCGGGCAGTGGCGCGCTGCCGGTGAAGTTGCCGACCCCGCGGCGGGCGTACTTGCTCGTGGACGGGAACAGCTCCTTCACGCCGGGGGTGTAGTAGCAGCTCCAGCACAGACCCCGTGGGCGGTTGACCTTCGACTTCGAGCAGTGGCGGCAGATCGGGTTCATGGCAAGTTCCAGTTCGGGTTGAGTGTGTTGGTTGTGTGTTCGGCTCGGTGTATTTGCTTGGTTTCTCAGGCCGCAGCGACTTCGCTGCCGGCGTAGGTTTTCGGTTGCGGGACGATGCGGTCCACGGGGAACCGATCGGAGAGCGCCTTTTCCACTTCCGCGAGCAGCTCGCGGCGCATCTCGTCGCGCGGGGTGTCGTCGAACCAGTTGAGGAACCAGCGGCACGCGGCCGGTTCGCCCAGGCGCTGATCCGCCTCGAAGCAGGCCCGCGCGAAGAACTCCTCGACCTGGCCGACGCACTCGAGATCGTCGCCCTGCCAGCCGCAGTAGCCGAGGGCACACGCGGCCTCGACCGGCCAGTCCTGTACGCACATCAGCGGGGGCGGGGTGGTGGTGCTGCCCTGTGTGAGTCGCGGATCGTCGCCCCGAAGGGCGTCGCGAAGCGCCTCAAGCCCGGTCGTCGAGAGCACCGGCACGAACCCATCTCGCCACACCAGACGCCAGCTTTCCATCGTTGATCCTCCCCGGTTCCCCACGTTGCGTTCACCCGGTCGGCTGCGTCACAACTCCTCATTTGCATCCGACACATTACTTATACGTCCGTTCAGTATCGATGTCAACACTCATTCGGCGGATTTTCCCATTTTCTTTTTGCCAGACGGCGAATCGTAGATTTAGTGCGCGTTTTTAGTGTTCTGTTTTGGTCGAAACTAGACATTGATAGACTGCTAATGTGGAGTTCGCGATAGGCTGTACGAGCGGAAGTTCAGAAGCATACAGGCGTTCAAAAGATGTGTGGGATCGGCGGGCCAACACGCACCGGAAACGAACATCGACCGCGGGCGCGGGCGACGAACCGACCGGGTCAACGGCGTGTCACCTCCGACCGCGTAGGCTATAGAATGTGACGGTTGAGAGGGACACTCATGACGACGGCGGCTCTGGCGGCCCCGGCGGGTGCGGGATTACGCGCTCTGCCCACCTCGCTCCACGGCGCGGAGGGCTGGGACGTACTGCGCGCCGCGCTGGGCGCGAACCGCAGCGGCACCATTGATGGCGCGTGGGGTTCGTCCGCAGCCCTGGCCGCCGCGGCCCTGGCTGTCGATGTACCCGGCACGCTGCTGGTCGTGCTCCCGAACCCGACCGACGTTTCGCCCTGGGTCGAGGACATCGCCAGTTTCACCGGCACGCGCCCACTTGTGTTCGAGGCCTGGGAAGCGTGGCCGGTCGTCACCAACAAGGGGAAGCTCGACCCGACCACCACCTCGCGCCTGCGCCTCCTTCAACAGCTTCAACTCGATCCTCCCAAAGTCGTGGTGTGCTGTGTCGCGGCGGTGTGCGCACCGGTGCCGGAGCGCGCCGACCTGACCGCGCGCGGGCGCACCGTCGCCGCCGGCGAGATCGTCGAGCCGAGCGAACTGGCCGAGTGGCTGGTCGCCAACGGCTACAAGCGCGTGGACGCGGTCGAGTATCCCGGCGAGTTCAGCAAGCGCGGCGGCATCTGTGACATCTTCCCGCCCGACGCGCCCGACCCGGTGCGGTTCGAGTTCTTCGGCGACGAGGTCGAGAGCATCCGCACGTTCACGGTCGTGAGCCAGCGCAGCCTGGAGAAGAAGCCGAGCGTGCGGTTGGTGAGCGCGGACGGCGGCGCGCTCGCCTCCGGCTCGCGACCAACTCAACAGGGGGCGATTACTGATTACCTGCCGCCCGAATCCTGGGTGGTGCTGGGCGAGCCGCGCGAGTTGAAGGAGCAGGCCAAACACTTCCACGAACGGGTGGCCGAAACCGACGGGCTGTTTACCCCGGAGCAGGCGTTCGCGCACCTGATGAAGTTGCCGAACGTGGTCGTGTCCGCGCTCCCGCGGCCCAGCGTCGAGGCGTCCGTTCACCTGCGCGTCGAGTCGGTCGAGCGGTTCAGCGGCAGCGTGCTGCGCGTGCGCGACGAACTCGACACCATCGCCAGCGCGCGCAGCGCCCGCGTGCTGATCGCCTGCCAGAGCGAGGCCGAGGTTCACCGGCTCACGGAGGTGCTCAAGGCCGGCAAGCTCGCGGAGTCGAACCGGCTCCAACTCGTCACCGGTCACGTTCGCGCCGGCTTCCGTCTGGTGGAGAGCAGGAGGGGGGGCGAGGGGGGAACCCGTGGGGGGTTCCCCCCAACAGAAGACATCGCGGTCATCGGCAGCCACGAAATCTTCCACAAGGACTTGCTGCCGCCCGGCACGAAGGTGCAGACCAAGTCGAGCCGGCAGATCGAGTCGCGCGCGATCGACAGCTTCCTCGACCTGAACGACGGCGACTACGTCGTCCACGTCGCCCACGGCATCGCCCGCTTCCGCGGGATGTAGATGCTGAACAAGGGCCAAGTTGCGAGTCGCGAGTCGCGAGTCGCGAGTTCCGAAGACG
>SXHE01000277.1 GCA_005773755.1 Planctomycetia bacterium | reverse complement strand
TCGAGCGAGGCTTTGCGAGCAAGGCCCGACTGCCAACGTGCAATACGTATCCCGCTTGGGTGCGCGGCCTACGGCAGATACGTTCCGGCTTCTGGCAGTCGGGCCTCGCTCGCAAAGCCTCGCTCGACCACGACCTACACCTTGCCCAAAACCAAATCCACAACCCAGCAGCCACGAACGTGCGTCACGTCGGAGTCGCGGCAGTGGTTGAGGACGTCGTCGCTGTCGCACCCGGCGTCTTGCAGCGCGTCGGCCAGTATCGGCATCGCGCTAAACTCGCGCGCCTCGTACATCTGCCGCGCCAGTGACACCGCGGTGTCAGTCCGCCACGCGGGATCGAACGCCACGGGCCGGAACGGGTTCCCGAAGATGTCGCGTAGGAGTTTACACTGCTGAACGCCGTCCAGCGCCCTGGCACTCGCGCTGTTGTTCGGAATGCCAGACGTGTTGGTCGTGACTTGCCACAAATCCAACCGGGAGCGAACCAAACCGAGGCAGGCGAAACTGATGCGCGTGAGCTGACCCTGGCTGCCCTGTTTTGATCGCCATTCGTAGAACGCCGAACGCACCTGTTGGCTTGCGTAATCCATATCTCCCAGCGTCCCTTCCCCTTCCGCGAAGTTTTCGGCCGTTTCAACGGCACGCCGGGCGCGTTCGTCGGTGAAGTACTTCCACTTACGGTAGCAGCAGGCGACCGCAAAGAGCCGATTTCGCCTGGCATCGGCACTGCCACAAGAGTGTCGACGCATCGGCTCCAACTCTTGGCACGCGAGCCACTCCTCCTCGTTCACGCCAGCACCCCTTTCACCACCTTCGCTTCCTCGACCCCGGTGAGCTTCTCCTTCAGGCCGTGTTGCTCGATGAACAGGTGCTCGTGGTTCATGCCGAGCAGGTGCAGGATCGTGGCGTGCCAGTCGCGGACGCTCACGCGGCCCTCGACCGCGTTCAGGCCGAGGTCGTCGGTCGCGCCGTAGGTCAGGCCGGGCTTCGTGCCACCGCCGGCCATCCAGGTGCAGAAGGCGTTCTTGTTGTGGTCGCGCCCCGCCTTGCGCTCGTCCTTGTCCGGCGGGAGTTGCGCGATCGGCAACCGGCCGAACTCGCCGCCCCACACCACCAGCGTGCTGTCGAGCAGACCGCGGTCCTTGAGGTCGCGGATCAGCGCCGCGGTGGGCTTGTCGGTGCGGTCGCACGCGGCCTTCAAGTCGTTCGCGATGTTGTTGTGCGTGTCCCAGATGTGGCTGTTGATGTAAAGCTGCACGAACCGCACGCCGCGTTCGACCAAGCGGCGAGCGATGAGGCAGCGGCGGCCGTAGGAGTCCGTCGGTTCCTTGCCGATGCCGTAGGCCTCCTGCACCGCCTTCGGCTCCTTCGTGATGTCGAGTGCGTCGGTCGCGGCGAGCTGCATGCGCGCCGCGAGTTCGTAACTCGCGATGCGTGCGTCGAGCGTCGGTTGCTCCGGGCGCTCGCGCTTGTGGAGCGCGTCGAGCTTCGCGAGCACGTCGCTTTCCACCTTGACCACACCCGCGGGGCGCTCGGTGTCGGGTTTGAGGTTCAGCACCGGCGAGCCGGTGGAGCGGAACCGCGTGCCCTGGAACTGCGGCGGTAGGAACCCGGCCTGCCAGTTCTCCACGCCGTTCACGGGCAGGCCCTTCGGGTCGTCCAGCACGACATACGCCGGGAGGTTCTGGTTCTCGCTGCCGAGGCCGTATGTGACCCACGCGCCGATGGTCGGGCGACCGGGCGTGATCTTGCCCGACTGAATCATGTATACGGCCGGTTCGTGCGTGATGTTGGTCGTGTGCATCCCGCGGAGGAACGTTACCTCGTCCACCACCTTCGCGAAGTGCGGCATCGCGTCGGACACGTCCGCGCCGCACTTTCCGTGCTTCGCGAACTTGAACGGGCTGCGCATGATCGCCCCGGCGCTCTGCACAAACTCGATCTCGCCCGCGAGCTTGTCCGCGTAGCTCTTGCCGTGGTGCTTGTCGAGTTCCGGCTTCGGGTCGAAAAGATCCATCTGCGACGGGCCGCCGTTCTGGAACAGATGGATGACCGCCTTCGCCTTCGCCGCGAAGTGCGGCTTCCGCGGCTTCAGGTCGGCAAACGGCGCGGCGTCCGCGCGCAAGAGCGACGCGAGCGCGGCGAGTGTGATGCCGCCGGGGACACTCTGGAACAGATCGCGACGGTTGAGATGGAGCATTGTGCCAGCCATGTTACCCGGCTTTCGTATCGCCTTCACCAAAAACCCTTTGCACCGCGCGCACCTCGCTCGCTAAGATGGCTCCAACGACATCATTCGCCACGCGCACGTCTGTTTTCAGAGGCGATACATGAGCAGTTTCAAGGTTCCGTGTCCGAGCTGCGAGGCCCCGGTCCTCATCAAGGACTTGAAGCTCGTGGGCACGAAGGTCGAGTGCCCGAAGTGCAAGTACCGGTTCAAGGTGGAAGAGCCGGCCGTCACGCCAGTCGATGCGAAGAACCCCGGCGCGAAGGCCGCGCCCGCCGACCCGAAGGCCGCGGAAGCCGAGAAGAAGAAGGCCGCCGCGAGCGCGACGCCCGGCAAGAAGAAGAAGCTGGTCCCGATGCTCGTCGGGGCCGGTGCGGTCATCCTGCTCGTCGTGGTCGGGGTGTTCGCGTTCGGCGGCAAGGGCAAGCCGAAACCCGGCACGAAGGGCGGCCCCGGCATCGTCAACCAGCAGCCCGGACCGGGGCCGGGACCGGACGGTGTGACGCCGCCCGATCCAAAAGACAACAAGGGACAACCGCCTCCGCCGCCCGCGACCGCGTACAGCGCCAAGAACACCTCGAACCTGCTGCCCGGCTCGACGGTCGCCGTGTACCGGTTCAACATGGACAAGGTGCGCGAGACCCCGGCCTACTCCGCGCTCGCGGACCGGCAGGTGAGCGCGCTGTTCGTCGCGTCGATGGGGTTCGCGCCGGAGGAGGTCGAGACGTACATCCACAGTTACGCCGGCCCCGCGCGCGACACGTTCGGCGTCATCAAGCTGAAGAACCCGACCAAGCCCGCGGACGTGACCGCGAAGATGGCGCTCCAGCCCAAGCCGAAGACCGTGAAGAAGTGGGAGCTGCACACGGTCCGGTCGAACATGTTCGCGACCGCCATGTCGCAGGCGATGGCGATGCGGGCACTATTCGGCGACTACTTCACCGCATTGCCGCCCGCGCCGGTGGCCCGGCCGATGGGCCTGTGCGTGTACGACTCGCAACACGTGTTCCTCGGCGACCTTGCACTGTTGGAACAGTTCCTGAACGCGCTCGACGCCAACGGGGATCCGCCGTTCGAGACGGTGCTCAGCTCCGAGGCGGGCGGCGTCGCGCCGCCCGCGCCGGTTCCCGGTGTGCCGCCGGTTGTTCCCGGCCCGGCCCCCAAGCCGCTGGTCCCCGGCGCGCCCGTCGTGCCGCCCAAGAACCCGGTGCCGCCGGCCCCGAAAGTTCCCGCGCCCGGCGAGAAGGGGTTCACGTCCATCGACGCCTACCGCACGCTCAAGTTCCCGCTCAAGAAGGCGCTCGATGACTTGGAAGCCGGACTGAGCACACCTCCGGCGCTGGTGTACGCGGAGGAGTTCGACCCGAAGCAGTATGACGTTCTGGCCCTGAAGCGCGAGTACGCGCTGCTGTCCGGTGCGCTCGATCCCATGCTGAAGCGGAACCCGCGCTACCTCAGCGCGAACGTGATCGCGTTCAGCGAGCGCCGGCTGGTCGCCAACCTGCGCGTCACGTTCGGCTCGCCCGACGACGCGCAGGCCGTGGTCAAGGATCAGGTCGCGCCCGGCCTCGCGCTGTTCTCCGAAATGTTGACGCTGTACCTGAGCACCTCGAAGGCCGACCGCGTGGAGTTCCGCGACTACACCGTCGCTGGCACAGCGCCGGGAACCGGCACGGGCGTCCCGCCGGGCACGGGCCTTCCACCGGGGATGGGGGTTCCGCCGATGCCGGGCACCGGTGGCCCGCCCCCGATGCCGGGCACCGGCACCGGTAGCCCCGGGATGGCACCTCCTCTGCCCGGTGGCGGCCCGCCGCCCATGCCAGGCGGTGGCCCGCCGCCCATGCCAGGCGGTGGCCCGCCCCCGATGCCTGGTCCCGGCCCCGGCCCTGGGCCGGGACCGGGGCCGACCGACCCGAAGCAGCCCGATTCGACCCCGTCGCACCTCGATCTGAGTCAGATCGACCGGCAGGTGGTCATCGCGATCGACCTGAACTGGAGTGAGGACGTGTACCGCACGACGGTGATGCCGCGCGTTTCCGCGGTGACGAACAAGGTCAAGGGAACGATGGCGATCTTCTCGTCCGAGTTCTCGTGGCACGCGGTCGCCGCGGCCGGTCCGAAGGCGGTCGAGACGAAGAAGGCGTTCCCGCGCGGCACCTACGACCGGCCGAAGACCGACCCCAACCGGCTCGGCCTCGAGTACCCGCCCGTCCAGCGCGTGAGCCTCTTCTACGAGTTGCTGCCGCACATGGGCCGGGGCAGTCTGGCCGCGCGCGTGAAGCCGGAGTACTCCTGGTACGCCTTCCAGCGCGACACCCCGGACCCGCGCACCCCCGACAAGCCGGGCGCGATCATCGTGGACAACCTCGCGGCCGGCGGCGAGTGGGTGCCCGAACTGCTGGTGCCGTACTACCCGCAGGCCGCGTGGCGCGCGACCTCGCCGTTCGCCCCGGATCATTCGTTCGGCGCGACCAACTACGTCGCGGTCGCCGGCCGCGGGCTGGGCATCGCCCGCGAGAACCCCGCGTCCGATTCGTTCAAGGAGAAGGTCGGGCTGACCGGCTACGGCTGGGGATCGAAGCCGGAAGAGGTGAAAGACGGCCTCTCGAACACGATCTACATGCTGCAAACCCCGCCGGGCCTGCAACAGCCGTGGATCGCGGGCGGCGGCGCGACCATCCGCGGGCTGGACGAAACCGACCCGATGGCCGCGTTCAAGTACGACCACCCGGACGGGAAGGGCGGCACCAAGTCCGGCACCTACGCCCTGATGGGCGACGGCTCCGTTCGGTGGAGTCCCGCGAACATCGAGACGGACGTGTTCCTGGCCCTCTCGACCCGCGCCGGCGGCGCGAGCGAGAAGGTCGGCGACCTGAACGCCGTTGCGCCGAAGATTGAGGAACCGAAGGCCCCCGCGCCGAAGCCGGAGGAGAAGAAGCCCGAGGAGAAGAAGCCCGACCCGAAGGCGGTCGACCCCAAGAAGCCTGAAGACAAGAAAGAGCCGACAAAGCTCGAACCGGCCCCGCCGCCGAAAGCGAAGTAGTCTCAATGTTCCGAACGAGCCGCGACCGGGAGGGAGCGGGCCAACGACCTTCGCGCAAAGGTGGTTG
>SXHE01000276.1 GCA_005773755.1 Planctomycetia bacterium | reverse complement strand
CTCTTTGGTCTTCGCCTCAGCTCAGGCCATTAAACTTGCGCAGGAACCATTCGAGCGACAGCAGCGCGATCAGGATGCCCATCCACCACCAGTTCCACAGGATGCTCTCGGTGCGGCGGGTGAACGGCGTGTACTGCGCGGCCACCTCGTTCGGCAGCTTGTGCAGGTCTTCTTCGTGGTAGAACTTGCCGGGGCTGTCCTTCGCGCCGCTGTCGCCGGCCAGTTGCTTCAGTTCGGTCGCGGCCATGCCGCCGGGGGCCTTCTCGTGGTCCGGCGGCAGCCCGACGCGGTACTCCATCGTGGCGGGCGAGCCGTTGCCGGGGTCGATGGAGAGCTTGTACCGGCCGTCCTTGTTGAACGGCAGCGGGGCCACGTATTCGCCGTCCTGCCCGTCGAGCTTCCGCAGCATTACTGTCGTCTTGTAGTCCTTGTCGTTCACGTCGCCGTCCACCTTCACCAGCGTCGCCGTGATCTCGTCGGTGGTCAGCCCCTTAAACTTGTCGTCGAGAATGCGGGCGTACACCTGCCCGCTCTTGCCGGTGACCGGTTCGAGCGTGTCCAACGACACCTGCGTGAGCTTGGTGCCGACCATGCGCGGCGCGCCGGTCTGGTACACGCACTGGGTCCAGAACCGGCCGAAGTACTTGTCGCCCTCGTTGAACCGCCAGCGCCACGTGTCGTCGAACCCGCAGAACAGGACGTACCCCTTGCCGAAGTAGTGGCCCACGAGCAGCGGCACCGGCTTGTTGTCCGGGGCCGGGGTGCGGGCCGTCGGGTGAACGAGGAACGTCTCGGCCCCCGGCTTGAGCCGCTGCACCGGGTAGTACCACTCCAGCGGCTGGAGCTGCTTCATCTTGCTGGCGCGGTTCGGGTCCGGGGCCGGCGCGACCGGGTCGTTGGGGTTCACCCGCGTCAGCTTGCCCCACACCTCGGCGTTGTCGAGCGGGTCGTCTTCGAGCGACACCAGCGGGTTGCGGGTGGCGCTGGGCGCGACCACAGGCACGAACGGCTGGTAGTACCGGCCCTCGGGCGGCTGGATCGCGAACGGCACCGGCTTCAGTTCCACCGGCAGCACGTCGGCGATGGACGTTTGCTTGGCGTCGCCGCCGAGCCACCCGCGCGGCGCGCCCCACTTGCCCGCGATGTGGACCAGCCCGCCGCCCTCCGCGACGAACTCCTTGATGACCGCGTGGTGGTCGTACCGGGCCTCCTTCGAGAAGAACGTCGGCGGCACGTCGCCCAGGATGAGTAGGTCGAACTCGTTGATGAGCTTGCGGAACTCTTCCTTCTCGATGACCAGCGAGCCGTTGAGTTGGCGGGTGAACTCCTTGAACCACGGGTAGCCGGTCTTCATCGCGTCGCGGTCGCCTTCCGTGAGGAAGAACTGCGCCTCGACGCGCCGGTCTCGTATCAGCGCCCGCTGGAGGAACTTGAAGTCGACGCGCGGCAGCCCGTCCACGACCAGTACCTTGAGCTTCTTAGTGACCACTTGCGTCGGCTTGGCGACCGCGTCCCGCAGGGTCTCGACGGCGACCCCGCCCTGCCCGCCGGTCGTCACGCTGACCTCGACGGTGATCTCCTGTTTCGCCAGTGCCGCGTGAACTTTGGTGGGGGTGAAACTGAGCACCTCGCGCAGATCGTCGCCCTCCTTCACCGGGATGTTCTTCTTCTCGACGGCGACCACGTAGTCGGTGCCGAGGACGCCCTTCGGGTTGCCGTACTTCACGACGATGTCCACGGTGCCCGCGCCGTCGGCGATGCCCTTGACCGAGTACCGGACCGGGATGACGACGAGATCGTCAAGGAAAACGCTCTCGGGCACGACGGCGTCGCGGAGCCGGAGCTGGCCGAACGACGAGCTGCCGACCCCGTAGATGTGCAGGGGAATCTTGCGCTCGCGGTAGCGGGCCGCGAGTTCGGCGAAGCTCTTGTCGCTGGCGTTGTCGCGCCCGTCGGTGACGATGACGACCGCGGCCGGCTGCTCGTTCTCGTCGCGGTTCAGCAGTTCGAGGGCGGCGGTGGTCAGGGCCGTGCGCGCCTGGGTCGCGGTCAGCTCCTTGAGCCAGTCGGTCGCGGTGGCGTCGCGCCCGGTGGAGCCTGCCCCGAACGTGTACACTTCAAGCGGGCCGGTCTGCCGGAGCCGCTTGAACAGGTCGAGCTTGGAGTTCATCAGCGCTTCGCGCGCCACGTCGATGCGCGCGGGGCGGTCCGGCACCTTGAGCGCGGTGATGGAGGTCGGATCGGTCGGGAACGGCTTGTCCGCGTCGATCAGCCCGTAGGCGAGCGCGACCCGCCACTGGTCGTCGAGGGCCGGGCGCGGGTCTTTTTGGTTCATGCTCTCCGACACGTCGATCAGCACCGCGACCGTGCGCTTCTTCTCGCCCTTGCTCTCCGTGACCCACACCGGGCGCAGCAGCAGGAACGCGACGACCAGCACGGTCGCCATGCGGACCGCGGCCAGCACGAGCCGGCGGGCCGGGCTGAGGCGGCCCTGCTCGCGCGCGTACAGTACGCCGATGGCGACGACGGCCAGCAGGCCCAGCAGCAGCGCGACCTCGCGCCAGAACCAGCCGCGGGTCTGCAGCTCGCCGTCGAACAGCCCCCCGAAGAGGCCGAACAGCGCGGTAGAAGCGAACGCCGTATTCATGAAGCTCACGCTGAGTCGTTACTGGTCTGTCGCGTCGGTCTTCTGCCTTTTGCCCCTACTTCGCCTTGCCGCAGTACCAGGCCCAGGTCGCCTCGGCCACGAGCAGGAACAGCAGGAACAGCAGCACGTATTCGGTCCACTCGCCGCGGGTGCGGCGCTCGCGCACGGCCCCCTCGGTGTCGGCCCCGGCAACGATGATCGTCGGCCGGAACCCCAACATCTTCTCGGTCTCGTTGTCGGACAGCACGTCCAGGTTGTCGGTCTCCCGCAGGTCCGGGTTCACGACGTACACGACCCCGTTCTCGCCGGTCAGCCCGACCGGGTCCGCGGCCCCGATGGGCACGATCGCGTACTCGCCGGCGATCAGCGTGTCGGCCGAACTGAGCACCAGTTTGCCGTCCACGGTCTTGGCCTCGCCGAGCTGCACGCGGGGGCGGGCTTTTTCGCCGGGCTTCGCGGGCTTGATCAGCTCGAACCCGGACTCCGCCTTCGGCGGGTTCCAGGTCAGCGGGTCGCCGACCATGCGCGTGCCGCCGGGCACCTTGCGCCGGGTCAGGTGCGCGATCAGGTGCGTCGTCATCGGGATCGCGAGCTGCCCGTCGGACATCATCCGGCCCCAGTTCTCGTCGAGCGAGGTGGCGAAGAAGATCACCTCGCCCTGGCCGACGACGCGGGACGCGACCAGCGGCTTGCCGTCGGTGGTGCGCATGAGCACGGTCGCGCCGGCCGCCGCCGCGGGGGTCTCGTCGAGTTCGATCATCCGCGACAGCTCGCCCCGCGCGATCCACTCCGTGTACGGCTTCATCGGGCCGAGCACCGAGTTCTCGTCGATGCTGGTCGCGGCGGGCACGAACAGCGCGGCCGGGGTGGTGTTGCGGATCGCGCCGAGGGGCAGCGGCAGCAGCCCGGCCCCGGTCGGTCCCAGGGTGCGGTTGTACGCCGCAGGCACCACCGCGTCGCCGCTGCCGATCACCAGCCCGCCGCCGTTCTTCACGAACTCCGCCAGCTTGTCCACGAACGCCGGGGCCATGCCCTGGAGCGGGTTGTCGGTCCGCGCGCCGGCGTTGAGCAGGTACACGACGTCCTTTTTCGCCAGCTTGTCCGGGCCGATCTCGTTGGGCGCGATCGTTTCGACCTCGATGAAGTAGTTCAGGATCTTGTCGCGGTCCTTGTCCGCGTCGAACGGGATCAGCGCCTTGCGGGCGAACCAGTCGCCGGCGTCGGTCTCGCTCTGTTCGGGGCGCTTGGGCGGGGCGACCAGCAGCACCCGCACTTTGTCGCGGATGCCGACCACCTTGTAGAAGACGTTGTCGCCGGCCACGTCGTCGCCGATGATCTGGGCCGTGAGGAGCCGCGCGCCGGCCTCGTCGAGGGCCCCGGTCAGCGTCACGGTCACGGTCTCGCCCGGCGCGATCGTGTCCACCTGCGTCGGGTTCTTCTCGACCGGTTTGCCGTCGAGTTCGAGCAGCACCTTGACCGCGCGGGCCGGCTCGCGCCCGGTGTTCTTGAGCGTCACCTTGAACGGCACCCGCGTCTTGGTGTGCGGGATCGCGGCCAGCAGTTGCACGTCCACGACCGACACGTTGTTCAGCTTGCGGTCCTCTTTGCCGCACCGGATGAAGATCAGGTTCCCCTTCGCCTTGATCTCCTCGCACTTGGGTTTCAGCGCGCTCAGTTGGCGCTCGAACCCGGCCTTCTGCATGTCGGTGAAGACGTAAATCTCCTTCGACTCGGCCTTCCCGGTCTCGGACGCGGACAGGGCCTCCGTCAGCCCCGGCAGCAGGTCGGTCGACAGGTTCGTGACCTCGATGGCCTGGATGATCTGTTTGGCCTGATCGCGGTTGAACCGCGACACCGGGCCGAGCGCCGTGGCGCGGTCGGCACACGAGTAGATCTGGATCGAGGACTTGTCCGGCAGCGTGTCGAGGATGGCAACGGCGGCCTCCTTCGCGCGCTCGATGCGGGTCTTGTCGCCGTCCTTCGCGGCCATGCTGTACGAGGTGTCGAAGACGAACACGGCGTCGATGGGCTGCGTGCCGCCGGCCGCAGAGGTGGACTCGCGGCCCGGCCGCGCCAGGGCCAGCGCCAGCAGGATGAGCGCGAGGCACCGCAGCGCGAGCAGGATCCACTCCTGGAATTTGAGGCGTCGGCTGGTCTGCTCGACGGCCTCTTTCAGGAACTTCATCGGGGCCCACGGCAGCGGCTTGTACCGCGCGCGGTAGAAGAAGTGCAGCGCGACCGGGATGGTCACCGCCGCCGCGCCCGCGAACATGATCGGAGCCAGAAACGTCATCGCTGGGGAACCTTAATGTTCGCGTAGCCGCGACCCCGAAGGGGAGCGCGAAGTAAGGCCATCACTTTTTCACGCGCGTTAGTACCATCACCTGATCGTTGGGGCCGGGCTTGAGCGGATTGGTGGCTTTCTTGCCGTCAGTGTCGGCTGCGAGTAACAACTGATCGCCGTCGAACGCGTAGCCCAGCGATGCGTCCCTCGATCCGGTGTTCACGGGCTTGCCCGCGCCATCGACGGCCTGCGATTCCGTCGTCGTCAGTTGCTTCATGCCGTTGGTGCCGTACTTCACGGTCGCGGTGATCTTCTGCACCGTGCCCGTGAGGTTGATCGTCGCGATGAACTTGTCGCCCTGGAACTCGATTTCCATGTCGATGTTCAGGCCGTTCTGATTGAGGTCGGCCAGCACGTTCTTGCCGCCCATCTGGATGGACTGAACCTTCCACTTGCCCTGAAGTTTCGCCTTGTCGCTCTCCGGCTCCTTCATCAGATGTTTGGGCACAGGCGCGGCGGTCGCCGGCCCCGCAAGGGTGACGACCGCGACGGTCAGGCCGAACAGCGCGAGTACCCGCACGGCGCACCTCACTTCTTCACCCGCTTGAAGATCATCACCATGACGCCCTTGCCGACGAAGTCCTTCGGCCACTCGTTGCCGTCCATGAACCCGCCGATGGTGAGCATGTCGCCGTCGATCTTGTAAATCACGCGGTTCGTGGGCTTCGCGTCGCGGTCTTGCACCGGCTTCCCGTCCAGGTCGGTGTCTTTGCTGTTCGCGTACGTCAGGCGGCGCGGGCTGGCGTCGCGGTCGAACACCAGGTCCGCGGTGACGCGCTGCTTGAACTTCTCGCCCACGGTCACGCTGGTGTCGCCTTTGATCTCCATCGTGAGCTTGAGGTCGGCGGCGAAGTCGGCCCCGAGCGAGTTCCCGTTGAACCGGACGTCCGCGAGCACCCACTTGCCCTGCATCGCGGCGAGGTCCGGGTTGTCGGGGGCCTTCTGCTTGGGCACGGGGGCCGCGCGCCCGCTGGACGCGAGCAGCCCGACCGTCAGTGCGAGCGCGAGGAACCGCACGGCGCGCCTCACTTCTTCTTCTTCAGGTGGAACACCAGAACCGCGTGGCCCTTCTCCGCGTTCGCCGACGGTTTGAACTCGGTCGGCCGCGGCAGGTCCTTGCCCTTACCCAGAGGCAGCGCCAGCACCAGTTCGTCGCCCTCGAACTTGTAGATGCCGCGCACCTCCAGGTGCTCGTCGCGGTCCTCTTTGTCGTCCAGCGAGACGGTCGCCTCGGTCGAGTCGATCTCCTTCGGCGTTTTGGTGGCGCTGATGGTGAAGTACACCGCCACGCGGCCCCGCTCGTTCGGGTGGCGGATCGTGACCCGGTCGCCCGACACGTTCACGTTCAGTTCCTTGAACTGCTCCAGCCCGCGCTTCTCGTTGGCGGGCATGTCGGGCAGTTCGACCTCCGTGATCGTCCACTCGCCCTGGAGCTTCGCCTTGTCGTCGGCCTTCTTGGAGCACCCGACCGCGAGCGCGACAACGGCGGCCAGCGTCACGAGTGCGGCGGATCGGATCACGAGCAGCCTCCGTATCACTTCAAGCGTTCGAGGAGCCACGCGCTGCCGTGCGCGTCGCCGTCCGTATCGAGCGTCGCCGGCCGCGGTTCCGGGTCCGGGGCGAAGACCACCTTCGCCCGGTTCGACTCGATCGCGTAAACGCCGCGCATCACCACCGGGGCCGGCTTCCCGTCGCGAACCACCATCTTCGGCTTGTCGTCCGGGCCGATCAGCGTCAGGTCGATCTCTTTGGGGCCGGCCGTCGGGCGCAGCACCACGGTGTACCGCTTCTGCTCCGCCTCGCCGACGAAGAACACCCACCGATCGCCCTTGACGCGCACCACGACCGGCTTGGGCCGGGCCGCGGGCGAGCCGTCGCGTGCGGTGGCGGGCACGGCCAGTTGCCACTCGCCCTGGAACCGCCCGGCGTCGTCGCGGGCCTCGCCGGTGCGGATCGCGAAGTACCACACGCCGACGCCGACCAGCGCGATCAGGGCGAAGGCGATCAGCCGCGCCCGCACCGCAGGCCAGGCGGAAGAACCTAACCCCCCAACCCCCTTCCCAACCAGGGGAGGGGGAGTAAGAGCGCGGTCTTCTTCGTTCTCCCCCTTCCCTCCCAGGGAAGGGGGTTGGGGGGTTAGGTTCTTGTCTTCCTCTTGCCCCCCCTCCCCGCCCAGGGGAGGGGGCTGGGAGGTGGGGTTCTGGCTCTTCTCCCCGCTCATCGCCGACCCGTTTGTAGCCGGCGCACGAGGTACTCGGCCAGGGCCGCGTCGAGCGGCCGGCTGGTCATCAGTTGCACGTAATCGACGCCGCTGCCGTCGCACCCGCGCTGCATGTCCGCGAGGAACTTCTTCACGATCCGCAGGTACGCGGGGCGCAACAGGTGGGGCCGGGTCATCAGCTCCTCGAACCCTTCCAGGCCGATGAACCGGATGTTGCCGTCGAGCGGGAACTCCACCTCGTCGCGGTGGAGCACGTGGAACAGCACGACCTCGTGCCCGCGGAACCGCAGGTGCCGCAGCGCCGCGAGCGTCGGCTCCAGGTCTTCGAGGCAGTCCGAGATCAGACACACGATGCCGCGCCGGTTGATCCGGTCGGCCACCTCGTCCACGAGCGGCCCGATCGCGGTGCGGTCCTTCGGCTGCGTGTCTTCGAGAACGTGCGTGATCGCGTTGATGTGGGCCAGCGAGCTGCTCGCCGGCAGCTCGGCCACCCACCCGGTGTTGAAGATGCGGAGCGAAACCGTGTCGCGCTGGCGGATGACCATGTAGGCCAGCGACGCGGCCAACAGCTTCGCGTATTCGAGCTTGTTCGTGGCCCCCGCCCCGTAGCGCATCGAGTTGGAGCCGTCAACGAGCAGGTGGCAGGCGAAGTTGGTTTCCTGCTCGTACTGCTTGAT
>SXHE01000275.1 GCA_005773755.1 Planctomycetia bacterium | reverse complement strand
GTACGCGGTCGCCTTCGACGCGGACGGCCTGCGTGCGGCGGCGGCCGGTCATGCCGGCGCAATCGTTTGGGACGCCGACGAGTGACCCGGAATCCGCGGTAATTGCTAGCGCGCGGGGGGCGCGCGGTCTATTGTTCCTGGTGGACGAGGGACAACCGCGATGCAGGTGTTGAAGACCGCGCTGGCTCATGTACTCGACGTGGCGTTCAGCCCGGACTGCCGGGCCGTCGCCGCGGCCGTGGCCGGCGCGGGCGTCTTTCTGTGGAACCTGGACTCGCCGAACATCGCGCCGGTGCGCCTGGACGCAGGCGACGACGACCTGGAAATCTATCAGCCCGGCGGCCTGACCTTCTCCGCCGACGGCCGGCGGCTGGCCTGGCTGACCGCGACCGGCCGCCGCACCTACGACCGCGACACCCGCACCGCGACTACCGCCGCCTACCCGCTGCCGGCCCACGGCACCTATCACTGCCTGGACGCGAGCGGCGAACGGACCGTCACGAATCACAGCTTCCCCGACTTCTGCTTGTCCGGCTGGCACCGGGTCGAAGCGGACTGGGTGCGCCGCTGGCAGCTCTCGACCCGCGCCCTCTCGGTCGGGAGCCTGAAGCTCGACCCGACCGGCGACCGGTTCGCGATGCTCACCCGCCCCACCGAAGGCGCGCGCTGGTGGGAACAGCGGATGCGCCTGGAAGTGCGCGACGCGGCCACGGCCGCGCTACTGAGCGAGGGACCGTACCCGTACAGCTACGCGGCCCCGCTGTACTTCCACCCCGGCGGGCTACAGGTGGCCGGCACCAACGGCATGACCCTTCTGGTGTGGCCGCTCCCGGACGGCGGCGACCCGCGCCTGGTG
The DNA here is from genome assembly GCA_005773755.1 of Planctomycetia bacterium. GTDB lineage: Bacteria > Planctomycetota > Planctomycetia > Gemmatales > Gemmataceae > Gemmata. Next base: position 3,452 of record SXHE01000275.1, on the reverse strand, counting down.
CGAAACCCGGACAGCCGCAAGCACTTCACGGCGCTCGCATACCACCCGTCCGGCGACCGCCTGTTCGTCACCAGCAACGACGAAACCGTTCACGTGTTCGACGCGCAATCACTCGCCCGCACCACGCGCTACACGTGGCAGATCGGCGAACTGAGCGCGGTCGCGGTGTCGCCCGACGGCACCCTCGCCGCCGCCGGGTCCGCCAGCGGCGATGTCGTGGTGTGGGACTTGGATTGAGCCGGCGCGGATCACTCCAGGTCCATGCGCCACCAAGCCAAAAGGGTGAACACCGCGCCGAAGGTCGCGAGCGCGGCACACGAGAGCTGCACCGCGGACACATCCGGCGTTGGTGACGCCAGGAGCTGCGCGTAGGCGTCGAGCGCCCAAGCGTGCGGGGTCACGAGGCTGACGGACTTCATCCGCTCCGGCATCAGGTCGCGCGGCATCAGCGACCCGCTCACTCCGCCCAGCACCAGCACCACCAGCGTACCGTACACCGCGACCTGCGTTTCCGTGCGTGCGACGCTCGCGACCAGCACCGAGAGGCCGACCGCGGCGAACGACGTACACGCGACCAGCGGCAGCAGCAACTCCGGGCGCGAACCCCACGTCATCCCGAAGATGATTCGCCCGGCCGCGAGTAGGAACAAGCCCTGCGCCAGTGAGACGAACAGGCACGGGAGCAACTTGCCCATCAGGATTTGCCCGCGCGTCAACGGGGCCGCGCGCAGGCGGACCAACGTGCCGTGCTTGCGCTCGGCGACGAACAACCAGCCCACGCTCAGCACCAGGAAGAACGCGAACATCACCGTGTAGGACGGAACCAGAATCTGATACCGCAGCGCGCCGCGGTTCAACACGCCGGTGCCCGCGGTGTCGCGGTATTCGACTCGGTTGGCCGTGTTCGCCGCGCGCGCGGTGCGCTTCACGAGCTTGTCCCAGGTGGTGGCCTCGAAGTCGTAGTTGGAGAACATCTCACCGACACCGGCCTTCACCGCGGGGCCGACCTGCCGCTGCACGCTCGGCTTCAGCACCTCGCCGAACGCGATGTTCGCGCCCACCCGCTTGAGGAGCGGCGGCTCGTAGATGCCGGTGATGTCGGGGTAGGCGAACGCCGTGTGAACCGCGCGGCGGAACTCCGGCGTCCGCTTCGCAATCGTGGCCGCGTCTTCCGTCGCCTTGAAGAAGTTGCTCCCCTTCGTCGCGGTAAACTCCTTCAGCACGATCCCGGCGAACTCGGTGTCCGAGGTCAGCGTCTTCAGCAGTTCCTGCACGATCGGGTCGAGGTCGGCCAGCACCTCCGCCGGGATCGGCTTCACCTTGCGCAGCGTGCCCGCGACTTGTTCCATGAACTCCGGGTCGCCGACGCGCTGGAAGGCTTTGCCGATCATCCACGGGATCACCACGCGCAACAGTGTGACTTGTGTGACCTGTTCGATCACGGACGCGGAGACCGGCTGCGTTTTGTCGGTGAGCAGCTTGAGGTCGAGTTGCTCGAAGTCGACCCCGTCGCGGCCGAGCGGGTTCACCGGGTCCGGTGTGCCGGGCGCGCCTTTCGAGAGGAACGAGCTGGCGTGCATCCGCGCGCTGAACTCCAGACCGAATACGATCACCGCGGCGCGGCGGTTCCGCGCGATCAACCGCTCCGCTTCCGCCGGGTCGGTGATGATTTCGAGCCGGATGTCTTGCGTCGCGCTCAGGTCGTCGATCACAACATCCGACCACGACTTCTTGGGGAACATCACGCCCGGCGGCAGTCCCTTGTCGAGGTTCACGACGGAGATGCGCAGCCGCTCGTCCGGCTTCTCGCCGAACCCTTCGCCCAGCGCCAGCCCCAGCACCAGGATCAGCAGCAGCGGGGTGAGCAGCAGAATGGCCGCGCTCCGCGGGTCGCGGAGGAGCAAGCGCAGGTCTTTCGCGGCGAGCGTCAGGATCGGCATGGGTCAGTCCCGCAGCGCGCGGCCCGTCAGGTTGAGGAACACGCGCTCCAACGTCGGCTCGGTGGTGGTGGCGCTTGCAAGGGTCGCGCCGCTGGAGGCGCACAGGGAAGCGACGGCCGCGAGCGCGGGGCCGACTCCATCGACGACGAGGGAGAAGGCGGAAGGTAACCCCACTCCCCAGCCCCCTCCCCTGGGCGGGGAGGGGGAGCCAGAGCCTTCGGAACTCGACAGCGCGTGCGGCACGTGTGAGGTTGTACGCGAGTGCTCCCCCTCCCCGCCCAGGGGAGGGGGCTGGGGGGAGGGGTTGCCCTCCGCCCGCCTCACGCCCGGAATCGCCTCCAACCTCTGGGCGAAGTCTGCCGGTGCGTTCGTTACCTCAATCTGAACTCGCGCGTCGAGGCGCTTGAGCAGGTTGGGGAGCGTGTCGCAGGCGCGGAGAGTGCCGCCGTCGAGGATCGCGATGCGCGCGCACAGCGCCTGCACTTCTTCCATGTAGTGGCTGGTGTAGATCACTGTGAGGCCGGCGGCGTTCAGCGCCTTCACCTGCTCGAAGATGTGGTTGCGGCTCTGCGGATCGACGCCTGCGGTCGGTTCGTCGAGGAACAGCAGTTTCGGGCCGTGAACGACGGCCGCGGCGAGGTTCAGCCGCCGCTTCATGCCGCCGCTGAACGTGCCCGCGCGGTCGTTCGCGCGGTCGGTTAGGCCCACCGCACCAAGCACTTCATCAACGCGCGATTCGAGTGCGCGGGAGCGGAGGCCGTAGAGCTTGCCGAAGAACCGCAGGTTCTCGCGCGCCGTCAGGTCGGGGTAAATGGACAGGTCTTGCGTGCCCATGCCGACGAGGTGGCGCAGCTCGCGGGTGTCGCGGGAGAACGGTTTGCCGAACAGCTTCACGGTGCCGCTGTCGGCGCGGAGCAACCCGGCGGCGATGGACAGCAGCGTCGTCTTCCCGGCCCCGTTGGGGCCGAGCAAGCCGAACACCACGCCCGCTTCGACCGCGAGCGACACGCCGCCGAGCGCGGCCAGATCGCCGTACCTCTTGCGCACGTCCGTAATTTCGAGTACCGGTTCGGGCATGACGTTCATGATAGGGCTGTCGTCCCTTCGGGCCGACCGCTAAACGTCGCGCTCCACCTTGAATGATCTTGTCGTGGGTCGCGCGCGCTGCTACGAAAATGGTGACCAGTCGATCGTTCACCGGGGCATTGCCTTGAACCGATAAGCCACAAACACCACTACCGCGAGGGGCGCTGCAACGGGACGCATTGGGCGTACTTGTCAGGCTCGCGGGGGTGGAATTACTACCGCAACGGCGCCCGTTCTTTGTCAGGAGACTTTGAACGTGTCCACCGTTGCACAGAAGCCCGTCGCCTTCACCGACTACCACGTCGCCGACCTCGCGCTCGCCCCTTGGGGCCGCCGCGAGATCGCCATCGCCGAAACCGAGATGCCCGGCCTCATGGCGATCCGCGAGGAGTACGCCGCGCGCCAGCCGCTCAAGGGCGCGCGGGT
>SXHE01000274.1 GCA_005773755.1 Planctomycetia bacterium | reverse complement strand
TCCCTCGATTCGTACAGGTGAACGTATCAGAGGCATCCGAGCGCGACAACGGAACCTCGCGCGGCTCGCGCGCTCCTCTTCGAGTCGCGGCTACACAGCGGTCGCGCCCCTCGTAGAATCCCGGTCATGTCTTCAGGCAAGCGCAAGAAATGGATCCTCGCGGTCGAGATCGCACTCGCCGTGCTCATCGTCCTCGCCGTCGGGTGGCACTTTCGCAACCTGTTGAAGGGCATCGACCCGGCGCAACTGCCGCTGCGGTTCCGCGTCGAGTTGCTCGTTCCCGCGGGCCTGCTGTACCTGCTCGCGCACCTGTGTTGGGCTACGTTCTGGGTGCGTTTGCTGCACTGGGAAGGTATCCGCGTGTCGTGGTTCGTCGGGTTGCGGACGTACTACGTCAGCCAGTTCGGGAAGTATGTTCCGGGCAAGGTGCTCGTGCCGCTGATGCGGATGGGGATGCTGCGCAAGCACGGCGCGCACCCGGTGCCGGTGGGCGTGACCGCCGTTTACGAGACGCTGACCAGCATGGCCGCCGGGGCGCTGCTCGGCGTGCTGTTCCTGCCGACACTCGGCGTGCTGCCGCCGGAAATATCGAACAACGTCACGCTCCTCTTCGCGGTGGCGGCGCTGCCGCTGGGGTTGGGGGTGCTGAACAAACTGGCGGCGCGGATCGCGAAGAAGAAGCGCGGGCCGGACGCGCGCCCGCTGCCGGCCCCGTCGATCTTCCTTTTGGCCCAGGGCCTCTTGCACGGGGCGTGTGGGTATTGTCTGCTGGCGCTGAGCCTGGGGCTGACGGTTCGCGCGCTGATCCCCGACGTGCCGGCCTGGACCCCGGAATCGTACCCGGTGGACATGGCCGCGGTGGCGCTGTCCTACGTCGCGGGGTTCGTGATCGCGGTCGCGCCCGGCGGGTTGGGCGCGCGAGAGATCGCCATGCAGCTCGCGCTCACGCCGCAACTGACGCCAGCGTTCGGCACGCAGGCCGCGGCACTGGCGGTCGTCATCGCACTCACTCTGCGGCTGACGTGGACCGTCGCCGAAGTCGCGCTCGGTCTGCTCCTGTACGCGCGAAAGCCCGCGCTGCCGCCGCTTCTCCCACCACAAGGGAAGGCCGATGCCTGACGACCTAACCCCCCAACCCCCTTCCCTAAGAGGGAAGGGGGAGCAAGACGCGGACGACACTCATTCTCCCCCTTCCCTCTTAGGGAAGGGGGTTGGGGGGTTAGGTTCTGCGTCTTCACTCCTGTCGCTGGTGATCCCCGTTTACAACGAGCGGGACAGCCTCGTCGCGCTGCACGCGGAAATCTCCGAGGTGGCCGCGACGCTCTCCGAGCGCGTGGAAATCCTCTTCATCGACGACGGCAGCAAGGACGACTCCTGGCAGGTGGTGCGCGACCTCGCGGCGAAGGACGAGCGCGTACGCGGGATCAAGTTCCGCCGCAACTTCGGGAAGGCCGCGGCGCTCGCCGCCGGGTTCGGAGCGGCGAAGGGCGGTACCATCATCACGATGGACGCGGACCTTCAGGATGACCCGCACGAGATTCCCAACTTTCTCGCCAAACTCCGTGCCGGGTTCGACGTGGTAAGCGGGTGGAAGAAGGTGCGGCACGACCCGTGGCACAAGGTGATGCCGAGCCGCGTGTTCAACAAGTTCCTCAGCGTGCTGACAGGCGTGTTCCTTCACGACCACAACTGCGGGATGAAGGCGTACCGGGCCGAGGCGCTGCGCGAAGTCCACATGTACGGCGAGATGCACCGGTTCGTGCCCGTCTTGGCCGCGGCCCGCGGGTTCAAGGTCGGCGAACTGGTGATCCAACACCGCGCGCGCAAGTTCGGCAGCTCCAAGTACGGCTGGAAGCGGTTCATCAAGGGCGCACTCGACGTGGTCACGGTGCGGCTGCTGACCGGGTTCGCCCGCCGCCCGCAGCACTTCCTCGGTGCGTGGGGCCTGGGCTTCCTCTCCGCCGCGACCTTCGGCTTCCTCCTGCTGCTGCTGAACCTGCTCGTGCGGCAGTTCGAGGCCGACGCCGGCGCGGGGATCGGCACGCAGATGGTCGGGCTGATCGTCTCCGTTGGGCTGGGCTTGCTCGGTGCGCAGTGCGTGCTGACCGGCCTGATCGCGGAGACGATTGCCGCGCGCCGGTGGCTGGAGAACGAGGTGTACAGCGTCGCGGAGAGAATTGATGGCCGCTGAAGTCTCCGACATCCGCCGCTCGGCGTTCCTGCTGCTGACCGCGTGCGCGGTCGCCATCGCCGCCGCGAAAACGGTCGGCGGGGAGAACGTCTACGAGCCGAGCCGCTACGCGCCGCCCGTGGGCAAGGACGGCAAGAAGTCCGGCTACGGCTACGAGCCGGATCGCGTCTGGCTCGACAAGCGGCCGGACCCGGCACCGATGTTCAGTTCCAATGACAAGTCGCGGTGGGCTACCGTGCGCGCGCTCGTTCACGACAAGACGTATGTGATCGGCAAGCGGCTCGACCCGAAGACCCCCAAGAGCGACACGGGCATCGTCGCGGATCCGGCCTACGCCAGTACGGACGTGGTGCTGAACCCGGAGACGCAGGAGTTCTATTCGAGCAAGCCGCCGCTCATGGCGACCATCGCCGCCGGGCAATACTGGCTGCTGCGTCAAGCGTTCGGCTGGGACATCGTTCACGACCGCTGGCTGGTGATCCCCGCGATTGTGCTGATGTGGAACGTGGTCCCGTTCGCGATCTACCTGATCCTCCTCGGCCGGTTGATCGACCGCATCGGCAAGACCGATTACGGGAAGCTGCTGGCGTTCGCGACCGCGGCGTTGGGCACGTTCCTCATCACGTTCTCCGGCACGCTGAACAACCACAGCCCGGCGGCGTTCTGCGTGCTGTTCGCGACTTATCCGCTGCTGCGCGCGATCCTGGACAACCGCGACATGATGCGATGGGAGTACGCCTGCTGCGGGTTCTTCGCCGGCTTCGCCGCGACCTTCGAGCTGCCCGCGCTCGCGCTCGTTGGCGCAATGGGCCTGCCGCTGCTGATCGCCCGCCCGCGCAACACGCTGCTGTTTTTCATCCCCTGCGCGGCGCTGCCGATCATCGCCCTGTACTGCTCGAACTACGTCGCCCTCGGTACCTTCGAGCCGGTGTACGAGAAGTTTGGCGGGCCGTGGTACCGATACGAGGGGAGCCACTGGTCGAAGATCGGCACGCCGCGCGCGAAGGGATTGGACTTCAACAACGAGCCGACTACCGTGTATGCCTTCCACCTGCTGGTGGGGCATCACGGCTGGTTCAGCCTGACGCCGGTGTGGTGCGTGGCACTCATCGGCCTCGCGGTGATGGGCATCAAGAGTGCGCCCGCGGTGCGCGCTCTGCGCAAGGCGAAGGGCACCGGCTGGACGCTGGAGATGTTCTCCGCGATGACGCTGGCGGTCTCGCTGGTCGTGTTCGCGTTCTACCTGACGCGCACCCAGAGCTACAACTACGGGGGGAACACCTGTGGCCCACGGTGGCTGTTCTGGCTGATCCCGCTGTGGGTGGTCGCGGTGCCACCGGTCGCCGACCGACTCGCGCGCAGCGGCGGCGGGCGGTTGCTCGGCGCGGTGTTGCTCGGCGCGAGCGCGCTGAGCGTGTTCTACCCCGCGTGGAACCCGTGGCGCAACCCGTGGATTCTCCAGTTGCTTGAGTTCAAGGGCTGGCTGAGGTACTGATGAACGACGCCGCGCCGAACGAACCCAACGACGAGCCGCCGCTGGTGACGCGGCCGGAACAGGGGGCCGACGCCCCGCTCGAACCCGCGCCGCCGCGCCCGCGACCGGGGTTCTGGGAAGCGGTGGCGTGGTGCCTCGTGTTCGTCGCGGCGCAGATGTTCGGCGCGATCGTGGCCGTGTGCGTCGTGTTTGCCGCGCACACGTTCGCGGCCGACAACCCGGACCAGTTCGCGAAGGACCAGCTCGACGGGTTCGTGAAGGCCGTCGATCCGAAGGCGACCGACCCGCGGCCCCCGGTGCCGACGGCGTTCGCCGAGGCGCTCGCCTATGGGATGCTCGCGGCGCAACTGGCGGCGCTGGCCCTGATCGCGGTCGTCGTCCCGCGGCGCATCGGCCCGGACTGGAAGCGGCAACTGGGCGTGCGCCGCCCGCACCTGCTGCACGTCGGGCTGGCGCTGCTCATCGTACCGGGGTTCATGCTCTCCGCGGACGCGATCCAAACGATCTTCGTTCACTTCACCGGGGTGAAGCCGCCGGCCGCGGCCCGCGCGCTCAACAGCGTGTTCGGCAAGTTCCCCTGGCCGCTCACGCTGCTGGCGGTCTCCATCGGGCCGGGCGTGGTGGAAGAACTGTGGTGCCGCGGGTTCATCGGCCGCGGGCTGTGCGCCCGCTACCGGATCGTCGTGGGCGCGATCCTCACATCCGTCCTGTTCGCCGCGATGCACGTTGACCCGTCGCAGTTGCTCGTCTTCACGCTGATGGGCGCGTACCTGCACTTCGTGTACATCGCGACGCGCAGCATCTGGCTGCCGATCCTGCTGCACATGATGAACAACGGCGTAGCCATTGTGCTCGTGCTGCTGCTGCCGCCGGACCGCGTCGAGCGGCCGACGCCGGACGTGGTGCTGCTCGCGGCGCTGGCCCTGATGATCTTCGGCACCGTCGCGCTTTGGACGAGTCGCGCGACACTGGACCCGGTGACGAAGAAAGACGAGGCATGGTGGGAGAGCGATGGTTGGAAGCCGGAGTATCCTGGCGTGTCCGCTCCGCCGCCGGAGGCAAACGTGCGGCTGGCGCACGAGGTCGTCAGCCCGGCCGCACTGATGTTCGCAATCGTTTCGTTCGGCGCGCTCGCGTTCCTCATCTACAAGTACATGGTGTGAGGACTCGCGCGGAGCGCGGCGTCCTCACCTCGCCCCCATGCCTGATGGAGGCGAGGTTGCCGCCCGCTCTGGGGCAGCGGGTGAGGGGGCGTTCAGCGCGAGGTTGCAGTTCCGCGGAGTGCCC
>SXHE01000273.1 GCA_005773755.1 Planctomycetia bacterium | reverse complement strand
TGCAAAGGGCGTTTCGTCCCTTCGGGACGAACGCTAAACAGAAGCCCTGCCCTCTGTCCTCTGTCCCCTGGTTCTCATGGCGACCTAACGGCCCATCTGCTTATACTGACTGTACCGACCCGACCCACACCCGTTCCGCACAGGCCCGCTTCGCTCGCGGGAAGGAGACGAACCGATGATGCTCGCAACGACCCGCCGCTCGACGACCCGCCGCGCCGCGTTCACGCTGCTCGAAGTGCTCGTGGTGGTCGCGATCCTCGTGATCCTCGCCACGGTCGCCACCATCGCGACCACCAGCTACCTCGAAGGGGCCAAGAAGACGAAGGCCCAACTGGGCTGCGAGACGATCAACAAGGCGATCAAGGCCTACCAGATGGACCCGCGAAACCCTGGGCAAACCGACGAAGACAAACTGCCGTCCGGCCAACAAGACCTCATCCGTCCGTTCGGCAGCAACTCGTCGTTTCTCGAAGGCTCGGGCAACGACCTGAACGATCCGTGGGGCAATGAGTACAAGTTCGAGCGCCGCACGCGCGCCGACCAAACCGTTTTCATCGTGGTCCGCACCACGGCCCCGGATGGGACGCCGATTACCCAGTACGGCCAGGGGCCGAACGCCGAGCCGCGCCAGCCGTAACCGTCGCGCGCCGCCGGCCCTTTGGGACCGACCCTCGTACAGAGGCCGACCGTGATCGCACGCCACCACCGCCGCGGCTTCACCGTGTTCGAACTGGTCGTCGTCATCGCGCTGTTGCTGCTGCTGGCGGCGCTGCTGATGCCGAGCCTGACCGCGTTCCGCGGCGACTCGCGGCAGCGCGGCGCGGCCGACAGCATTCGCGCGGAACTGTCCGTCGCCCGGTCGCGCGCGATGGAGGAGGGCCGCCCGTACCGCGTCGCCGTCAGCAAAGACAAGTTGCGCATCCGCCGTGCCCCGGACACGGCGGAGTTCGCCACCGCCGGCGCGTTCGGCCAGCCCGACTCCGCGGCCCAGGTCGTCGATTACGCCTTCGAGGGCGTGACGGCCGAAGTGATCGCGGAGCAGGCCGGCACCGAAGTGGCCGAATCGGAAGGTTGGGTCACAATCGCCATCGTACAGCCCGACGGCACCTGCCGCGACGACTACGCGACCGTGGTGATTTCGGAAGAGGGCAACGGCGCGATGTACGTGCGTGTGCGCGGGGTCACCGGGGCGTCGCGCGTCGTCAAGGGGGGCACGAAATGATCCTCCGATACAGCGCCTTCACCTCCCCCCTAGAGGGGGAGGTCGCCGCCCGACTTTGTGGGCGGCGGGTGGGGGGGGAGGTCTTCGGGCCCGCGAAAACGCTCCCCCCCCACCCGGCTCGCAAAGCCTCGCCGACCTCCCCCTCTAGGGGGGAGGTGAGAAGAAAAGGCCTGTCGCTGCTCGAGGTGTTGCTCGCGCTCAGCATTCTGGTGCTGGCTCTGGCCGCGCTCGGACAACTCGTGGACTTCGGCACCGAGCGCGGTAACGACGCCCGGTACTACACCCGCGGCACCCGGCTCGCGCAGTCGAAGATGGCCGAAGTCGAGGCCGGGCTGATCCCGCTCACCAGCGACGCCGACGGCCAATTCGAGGGCGACGACGCCGCCTGGACGTTCAAGGTGACGCCCGAACCGGCCGGGCCGCCGAACCTGTTCAACGTGACCGTGCGCGTCACCCGCGGCAGCGGGCGTCCGCTCGAAGTCGTACTCACGCAGTTGATCTTCGACCCGGCGTTCATGGGGTCCGCGGCGCAGGCCGAGAAGCCGCCGCCGCCCGACGACACGACCATGCCGACCACCCCGATGGGAGGAACCACGCCGTGATGCTGGCACACCGAAACCTAACACCCCAACCCCCTTCCCTAAGAGGGAAGGGGGAGCAAGAAGACTCCTCTCTTTCTCCCCCTTCCCTCTTAGGGAAGGGGGTTGGGGGGTTAGGTTCTTCCCCTGCTCTCTCTTCGGGGTTAGGTCGTCGTCGCACTCGCAGCGGGTTCACCCTTCTCGAAGTGCTGCTGGCAACTGTTATCGCGATCCTCGTGATGGCCGCGCTGTACGCGGCCATGAACGTGACCATCCAGCAGACGCAAGTGACCCGCGACGCGGTCGAGGCCGAAGACCTGGCGCGCGGCGTGTTCAACAAGTTCACCATCGACCTGAACGGCACGCTCGCGCCGCTGCCCCCCAAGTCCGGCGGTAACAACGCCGCTTCCGGCGGCACAACCGCGCCGGCCCCTACAACGCCCGCGCCCACCACTCCGGCCTCTGACGGTTCTACCACGCCCGCGCCCGCCACGCCCGCGCCGACCACGCCGGCGGACCCGGCGGCCACACCCGAGACGCCCGGCGCAACCGATAACGCTACCGCGGTCTCCGCGGACTACGCGTTCCAGGGCGGGCTGATTGGCGAGGAGAAGAAGGTCGTCATTTACGCGGGGCGGGTGCCCGAAGCGCTCCGTCGCGGCGGGAACCCGGGCGGCACCGAGCAGTACCGGGCCGACCAGCGCCAGATCATCTACTGGATCGAACCGGGCCGCGGGCTGTACCGCCGCGAGCGCCCCTGGATCACGGCCGATGGCGTGCGGAACTCCATCGAAGCCGACCCGGACGCCCCGGACTCGGTGCTGCTCGCGGAAGAGGCGACCGACGCCACGTTCCAGTACCCGGACGGAACCACCTGGACCGGCACCTGGGACGGCACCGCGCCCGGCCCGGACGGGGTGACCCCGCTCGGCCCGCCGCGGGCCGTCAAGATCACGATCGACTTCGCGATCCCGTCGGGCCGCGGCGAACCGATCGTGAAATCGGTGACGCAGATCATCGTGATCCGCGCGGCACCGGGAACGTACACGCCGCCGCTGGTCGATGCCCCGATCGACGGCGGCGACAACCCCGTAACGGACCCGTCGATGGGCGGCACCACCACACCGACGCCGCCGACCACGCCGACCACGCCGGGCGGCGGAACGACCCCGACGCTGCCACCCGGCACGTCGCTCCCGCCGGGCACGAGCCTGCCGCCGGGCGTGACGCTCCCGCCCAACGTGAAACTGCCCAACGGCGTTGTCGGCGGCGGCGGCACGAAGGGGGGCGGGCGATGAAGCTCTTCGCGAAGTCGCAAGCGGCGCGGTCCCCGCGCCCCGGCTACGTCATCTTCGCCGTGCTGATCGTGGTCGTCGTGCTGTCGCTGGTCGCGTACCGGTTCGCGGAGTCCATGACGTCCGAGTACCGGGCCGGGGTGCGCACCGCCGAGGACGCGCAGGTGAAGTTGGCAGCCGTGTCCGGGCTGCACTACACCGCCGCGATCCTGGCCGACCGCGAGACGTTCTACGGCGACTTGGACGGGAACCCGTTCGACAACCCGGCCATCTTCGAGCAGTTCGAGGTGCCCGCGGCCGGCGGCACCGGCAACGAGGTCCGCCGCACCATGTTCAGCATCCGCGCCGTCGCGCTCACGGACGACGGCGGCTCGCAACAGCGGTTCGGCGTCATCGACGAGGGCGGCAAGCTCAACATCAACAGTCTCATCGCGCTCGACCCCACCGGGCAGGTGCTCTACAACGCGCTGATGAAACTGCCCGACATGACCGCGGCCATCGCCGATGCCATCGTGGACTGGGTGGACGCCGACGACGAGGCCCGGCCCGAAGGGGCCGAGTCGTCGCACTACCTGTCGCTTCCCAATCCGATCAAGGCCAAGAACGGGCCGCTCAACTCGCTCGACGAACTGCTGTTCGTCAAGGGCATCGACCCCTACTTGCTCTACGGCGGCGACACCAACCGCAACGGCGTTCAGGACGAGCTCGAAGTGGACAACACCCGCGGCTGGTCCGACTACCTGACCGTGTACGGCCGCGAGCTGAACGTGGACATGGCCGGCGTCGCCCGCGTGTACCTCAACGGCGACGACATCGAGACGATGTACAAGCAGTTGGAACTGGCCGTCGGCGCGGACCTCGCGACGTACATCGTCGCCTCGAAGGTGTTCAACCCGCAGCGCAACACCCCGACCACCGTGACCGGCACCATCAACGGGGGCGGGAACGTGACGCTCACCCTCACGATGACGGGCCCCAACGCGAAGCCGACCGTGACCGCGAGCACCGAACAGCTTTACGCCGCAGTTCAGGCCCAGGTCGCGCTGACCGCGTCCAGCGGCAAGCGGATCCGCTCCACGCTCGACCTGATGGACACCAAGATCACCCTGCCGCGCGCGCCGGGCACCCCGCGCGACGCGCCGGACGTGGTCGCGTACTCGCCGCTCAGTTCGTCCGCCGGCCCCGAGACGCTCGGCCCGATGCTGGCCCTGCTGCTCGACAAGACGACGACCCGGCAGGCCGTCGAGATGGTGCCGCGGATCAACGTGAACACGGCCCCGCGCGAGGTGCTCATGGGCATTAACAACCCGCGCACCGGCGAGTCGATCCTGACCGACACCGAAGCGGACGCGATCATTACCAACCGCGCGAACCAACTGCCCACGGACCCCGCGACCGCGACCGGCGCGTGGCTCGTGGGCACGAGCACGGTCCCGGCGAGCAAGTTCCGATCGCTGGAACGGTACGTCACCGGCAGCACGATGGTGTACCGCGTGCAGTCCATTGGGTACTTCTCCGGCGGCGGCCCGGTCGCCCGCATGGAGGCCGTGATCGACACCAACCAGGGCGCGCCGCGGTTCCTTTACGTTCGCGACCTGTCCGACCTCGACAACCCGCGCGGGTTCGAGCCGAACGCGGCACCGAAATAGTGTCAGTGTCAGTGGATAGTGGTCAGTCAGAGAGCAGTAAGGCAGTGGAGACAGCGGCCCGGCCGCTTGTTCTGCATGAACCACTGCCACTCGCACTGCTCACACGGGAGCAACTGTGTCCAACTTCATTGCGGTCGATCTGGATGCTCAGGGGCTGTACGCGGTCGCCGGCGGCGTGCGCGCGCCGATGACGGTGACGCACGCCCTCGC
>SXHE01000272.1 GCA_005773755.1 Planctomycetia bacterium | reverse complement strand
GTGGCGTGCGGCGTATCGGGTTCCGAAGGCGAACCCTCGGGGCGAGGGGTGCCGTCGCGGTCGGGGGCATCGCGACGGACTGGTGTATGAACGTCCGGCGGGAATCCTTCCGGTCGGTTTGCGGCGCTCTGCTGCTCGCGCACACCCGTCACCGAGTTGCCCCGGTAGACTGGGCGGTTCCGGGCGATTAACCCGGACGCGCGGGAAACGGTTGCGACGCTAACTCCATCGGCTACACCGACCGTCCGACTTCGCAAAACCCGCGAAAATGGGCGGTTGGTATGTGCCGTGGGTTCCGGCGGGGTTGGGACCGCTGGAGCGGCGAGCGCTGCGAGACCGACCGCCGGCCTTTATGCGCTCACACTGTCAGTCACAATGATCGTTCCGGCTGGATGCGTAACTGAGGTGCGAACTCTTCGTTGTGATGTGCCTTCCGTGGCATGAGGGCCGGTCGGTCCGGTTGGTCCGGTTCTGACGCCCGCGACCCATCATACGGGGGGCGACAAGGGCGTCGAGAAGTGTCAGTGTCAGTGGTTAGTGCCAGTGGAGAAACAGGAAGCTAGGTCGGAAGCAGTTTGGTCTCCTGTCTTTTCACTGGCACTAACCACTGACACTGACCACGAGCTTGGTGAAGATCGCCTTGCCGTCGTCGTCGGCGTAGTAATGCGGCACGGTACCGGCGGCCGTGTAGCCGCGCTTCAGGTAGAACTGGCGGGTCGGCTCGTAGAGGGGGGTGTCGGCGGTTTCGACGACGATCAGCCGGCCGCCGTGCGCGCGGATGTCGTCTTCGGCGAATGAGAGCAGCTTCGCGCCGAGGCCGCGGCCCTGCTGGTCGCTGGCGACCGCGATCCACCACAGGCACCAGGTGTTGTCGGTCATTTCTTCCGGCGCGTGGTAGACGTAGCCGAGCACGCGGCCCGCTTCGTCCCAGACGAACGCCCGGTGCCCGGCGTCGCGCGTTTCCGCGAAATAATCGGCCAGCACGCCGGCCAGCGCTTCGAGTTCCAGCGGCTTGAAGTACCCCGTGCTCTCGGTGAGCGCGAGGATCGCGTCGATGTCGGCTTCGGTCGCGGGACGAATCATGCGAGCAGTGTAAGCAGTGGAGCAGATGAGGTAAACTAAAGTCGTCCGAGTCTTTCGCGGAGGATGCCATGTCGAGGCGGTGGCGAATCCTACTGTGGCTCGTCGGAGTGCCGTTACTCGCTGCTGTATTGTGGGACCGCGGACAAACGATCCGTTGGAGTGGCACGTCCACACTCACGGTCGAGTTTGTCGTCACGGATGCCGAAACAGGTCAACCCGTCGAAGGCGCAGCAATTCTCATCTACGACGAGATGGACTCGCGCCACAACGAACCGCCAAAACCGCGTGCCAAGACCGATCGAGACGGGATGGCTCGGGTGATAAGCCCTCATCAACGGACTGGTGGGCGAGAGAGCGGTTTGAGGTTTACCAATACCCACTACATCAGCGTTCCGGTCTGGCATGTGTGGTTCGCTGCACCGGGTTTCGTGGAAACCTGGCCGCTGTCCATCGAGCAGGACTATCGAGGGGCCGCCACTCGCACAGGACCACGGCAGGCGAAGTTAATCATTCCTGTCGCTCTCCGAAAAGTACGCCCGTAAATCCGTTCGGGCTACGGGAGCAGCACGGTGCCTGGGGTGCGTTGCTTCTCAGCCCTTTTCGTTCAGCGCGTCGAGTACCGGTTTCGGCATCTGCTGGAACTCCCACATGGCCTGGTTGGTGATCACCCACACCACGACGCGGACATGGCGCAGCAGCTCGGGGTCGCGCAGCATCTCGACGAACGTTTCCAGGGTCTGTCCGCCGGAACAGCGGTACACGACGGGCAGGTTTAGCTCGCGACACAGGTGGTCGTGGAACCCGACCCCGTAGCTGTTGCCCATGAGCAGCACGGGCGACCGGTTGACGTCGGGCGTGCGCTTGTTCGGGTGCAGTTCCAGGCGCACGCGCGGGTGCGCGGTGCGCGCGATTTTCACCCAGTCCTCGGGCATCCCGGGCAGCCCGGGCTGGTGCTCGAACGCGAGGAACGGCGGCTCGTGTACGTCGAACGCCGGCGGCGCGGCCCGTGCGTCCATCGCGAACTGGTACCGTTGCATCCGGTCGGCCACCACCTTCGCGGCGACGGCCTGACCGTGCGGCCCCCAGTGCGTGTCGGCCGGCTGGTACAGGTACTCGGGGCCGGTCTCGTGCGCCCGCGCCGCGATCAGTGCGAGCAGCGGGTCAGCGACCTCCACATCGGCTTCCAGCAGGTCGTGAATGACGCGGCGGATCTGCGGGGCGACGATCCGGTCCGGTGGGCAGTGCGCGGCAAACCGGTCCGGGTACACCTCGGTCATCTTCGGGGCCGGCACGAAGATCAGGTCGACCCCGCGCTGCTTGAACCACCGGTCCGCGGCGACCACGAACCGCGACTTGCGGAACCGTTCCGTCTGCTCCGTGTTGTTCACGTACTGGAGGTTCCAGTGCGGGTCGATCTCGAACAGCGGCAACCCGTCGAGCGACGGCAGCACGAACCCGCACTCCGGGATGTGGTGCGGCCGGGTGCGCTGGAGCTTGCTCATGCGCGCCTGCAGGTTCGTGCGGTACGGGCCGAGAGCCGTGATCCAGGCGTCCCAGGTGCCACCGTTGCGCGCGAGTTCGGCGCGCACGCCAGCGAGCGCGGCCTTCACGGTGGCCGCGCGCAGGTCGTCCGCGGGGGGCGGCGCGGGCGCGCCCGCCGGTGGCACCACGGGCCGGAAGCACGACGCCAGCCCCAGCGCCAGTGCCGCGAGAGGAGCCGCCAGAGCGAGGGACC
>SXHE01000271.1 GCA_005773755.1 Planctomycetia bacterium | reverse complement strand
ATCCCGCCGGTGCCGAGTCGCCGAACGAGCGCGAGTCCGGGCGGGTTCGGGGGGAGCGACTCTTCGACCGGTTCCGCGTGCGCGCGGATGTGCGCCTCGGGGCCGTCGGTCGCCGCGGGGCGGCGCGTCTCCGCGGGCGGGTCGATGATCGGCCGGGTCCGCACGCACACGGGGCACACGCCGTCGACCGAGCGGGCCGGGAGCGGGCGCGAGCAGACGGCACACGAAACGGGTTCGGGATCCATAGCGAACCGCCGTGGGAGCGCGAGAGTTGCCGCGGAAGGAGCATACGTCCCGTTTCGAGCCGATGCAATCACCAAAATCGGAACGTGCGCGCGCGGGCCGGCTAGTGCCTCGGTGCAGCGGCCAACAGTTCGGCCGCACGGTCCACACCGTCCTCGGTCGTGTAGCGCCCGACACTCAGCCGCACCGCGCCGCGGCCCACCTCCGGTGGAACGCCCATCGCCGCGAGCACCGGCGACAACTGCACCCGCCCCTCGTGGCACGCGGACCCGGTGGACGCGGCAATATCGGGCACCGCGGCCAGCAGCTCCGCGCCCGTGCGCCCGACGAAGTTCAGGTTCAGCGTGTTCGGCAGCCGCGCGGTCGGGTGGCCGTTCAGCACGAGGCCGTCGCCGAGCGCGCTCAGGAGCTTCCCGTGGAGCCGGTCGCGCAGTGCGCGGAGCCGCTCCGTTGCCGCCGGCAGCGAGTGCCGCGCGAGTTCGCACGCCGCGCCGAGGCCGACGAGGTAGGGGACGTTCTCCGTTCCGGCCCGCCGACCGCGCTCGTGCCCGGCCCCGTGGATCAGCGGTTCGAGCTGTACCCCGCGGCGCACGAACAGCGCCCCGACGCCCTTCGGCGCGTACAACTTGTGCCCCGCGATGGTGAGCAGATCCGCGCCCAGTTCGCGCACGTTCACAGCGACCTTTCCCAGCGACTGCGCGCAGTCCGTGTGAACCAGAACCCCGCGCTCGCGGCACACCAAAGCGACCTCGCGCACCGGCATCAGCGTGCCGACCTCGTTGTTCGAGTGCATCACCGAGACGAGCCGCGTGTGCGGCGTGAGCGCGTTGTGCACGGCGTCGGGATCGACCGTTCCGAACCGGTCCACCGGCACCACGGTCACGCTCGCGCCCCGCGTGCGAAGCCACTCGACCGGCTGCGCGGTGGCCGGGTGCTCGACCGCGGTGGTGACGATGTGCGCGCCGTCCGTGAGTGCGCCCTTGATGGCGTGGTTGCTGGCTTCCGAGCCGCCGCCGGTGAACACGATCTCGTCCGGGTCCGCGCCGATCAGCGCCGCGACCTGCGCGCGGGCCGCCTCCACCGCGTCGCGCGCGGCCGCCCCGAAGGCGTGCGCGCTGGACGGGTTCCCGAAGTGCTCACGCAGGTAGGGCAGCATCGCGTCGACCACGGCCGGATCGACGGGCGTTGTGGCGTTGTAATCGAGGTAGATCGGCGGCACGGCGACACCCACGCGCGGGACGGGCGAGACGCGGGGCTAAGGTACGGCGAGCGGTTTCGGGAAGCCAATGGCATCCGCCGCGCGTTCGGCGTAGAGTGCTGGCAGTCACTGGTCGCTCCCACCCGCGCGAGGTTCCCATGCGCTCCCTCTCCGCGCTCGCCGTTGTGCTGCTGTCCGTCGCGTTCGGCACGGCAGCGGACCTGAAAGACGTCGATCCCAACGTGTTCCCGAAGGACGATCCGCGGGCCAAAGAGCTGCCCAAAATGATGTGGGCCGACGCCACGAAGCGCATGAAGGAGGCGAACCTGCGCGAGTCGAAGGCGTTCGCGGACGTGACCACCAAAGAGCAGTGGGAGAAGTACCGCGACGTTCGCATCGCGAAGCTGAAGGAGTCGCTCGGCGCGTGGCCCGACGCACCGAAGGACATGAAGGTGAAGGTGACGCGCGAGATCGAGGGCGACGGGTTCGTGATTCACAACACGGTGTACGAGTCGCGCCCGGGCCTGTGGGTGGCGGCGAACCTGTACTTGCCCGCGAAGCCACCTGAGAAGATGCCGGGCATCATCATCGCGCACGCGCACCACGGCGGCAAATCAGGCGGCGAGCTGCAAGACATGGGCATGACGTGGGCGCGGGCCGGGGTCGCGGTGATCGTGCCCGATCAACTCGGCTACGGCGAGCGCCGGCAGCACGACTTCCACTCCGACAAGGACTACGACAAGCCGTTCCGTGCCGGCCGCCAGGACTACTACTTCCGGTACAACTCGAATCTGCAACTGAGTGCCGCAGGCGAGTCGCTGATGGGCTGGATGGCGTGGGACCTGATGCGCGGCGTTGATGTGCTGCTCAAGCAGAAGAACATCGACAAGGACCGGATCATCATGATGGGTTCGGTGGCCGGGGGCGGCGACCCGGTGGGCGTGGCCGCGGCGCTGGACAACCGGATCGCGTGCGTGGTGCCGTTCAACTTCGGCGGCTGGCAGCCGGAGTCGAGCGTTCTGGAGAACCCCGACCGCGACTTCGCGTGGTTCGGCGAGGGCTACTGGGAGAGCACCCGCGGGCTGAAGAACGGGGCGCGGGACGGGTTCGCGCACTTCGTCATCGTCGGCAGCGTCGCGCCGCGCAAGGTGATCTACGCGCACGAGTTCGCCTGGGACGCGAAGACCGACCCCGCGTGGCCGCGCCTCCAGAAGGTGTTCGGCTTCTACGACGCGAAGGACGCGCTCCGCGTCGCGCACGGCAAGGGGAGCGTGCGCGGCCCCGGCGGGCCGGACAACACGCACTGCAACCACATCGGCGCGGTCCACCGCAAGATGATCTACCCCGCGCTGAAGGACTGGTTCGGGATGCCGGTGCCGGAGGAGTACAGCAAGCGTCGAACCGGCGACGAGCTGCGCTGCTGGACCGAAGAGGCGAAGAAAGAGTTGAAGCCGAAGAAACTGCATGAGGTGATAGGTCAACTCAACGAGAAGGAGCGGCTCGCCGAGTTAGTGATGGGAAGCTTTCCGAAGGGCCATCCGCTTCCGCAGAACTTTCCCGATCTGCCACGAGAAGAACGTCGAGCACTGCTAGGGAATGCGTGGGCAAAAATACTTGGCGGCATTGAGCCTGCCGAGAAGCCGAAACTGATCGAGGGAAAGTCCGAAGATGTCGCGAGTGGGCGTCTGAGGCGTTTCGCTCTGGAGGTCGATGCGGGCATCCTCGTTCCCTTCGTTCTCCTCACACCGAAGGACGCGAAAGAAAAGAACGCCGTCGTCGTGATGGTTGCTCAAGGCGGTAAGGCCGCATTTCTGAAGCAGCGAGGCGAGGTGATCGAGGCGTTCTTGAAAGCAGGGGTTGCCGTGTGCTTGGTCGATGTTCGGGGTACTGGCGAATCGCAGCCGGGTGATGGCTCACCGGGACGCGGGGGTTCGCGCACATCAGTATCGCAAACGAGTCTGATCCTCGGCCAGCCCGTTCTCGGTGCCCAACTCCGTGACTTGAGAACGGTAATCCGCTGGCTCCAGGATCACAAGGAACTCAACGGCAAGAAACTCGCGGTGTGGGGTGACTCGTTCGCAAGAGTGAATCCGGTGGGTACGAGGTTCGCAGTGCCACTCGATGCACCGGATCTACCCCACTACGGAGAACCGGGGGGCGCGACTCTCGCACTTCTGGCCGGGTTTTACGAAGGCGGAGTCAAGGCGATCTACACCCACGGCGGCATCCTAACGACTGCGCTGATTCTGGATAGCCCCTATGTGTATGTCCCCCACGAAGCGATTATTCCCGATTGGCACCGGCTCGGGGATCGAGCCGCGCTCGCGATTTATTGTCCGCAACCACACGAACAGTCAGGGCACATCTCAGGGCGAAACGTTGGACGAAACGAACCGCCATTGACAGCGAATGCAGAGTGGGTGGTCGAGAAGCTCAGGGCAAAGTAACCACACGACCTCACGCGGCCCGCGCCGGGGCTTCGCTCGGCGCGGGGAGCTTCAGCGTTGCCAGTTCGCCCTTAGCTCGCCAGGCGCGGTAGCGCAGCGTGCCCCACGTCACGAGCGCGCCGGCGAACGCGAACCAGTTACCCGGCACCACGCCCATGCACCACGGGCCGACGAGCCACGCGCTCGCGGCCAGCGGTACGCCCCACACGCTGATCGCGACGAAGTCGCGCCGCAGCGTCGGCCGCTCCGCGAGCACCTTCGCCAACAGCCAGAAGCCCGGCGCGAGGAACGGCAGGAACCAGCGGATCGAGACGCACGCCCCGCCGTGGTTCTTCGACAGCGCGCCGTACATCAGCCACCCGGCCGCGCACCACCCACACAGCGCGAGCAGTTCCACACGATGCGGCGTCGCCCGCTGCCGCAGCACCGCCACCCCCGCGAGCAGCGGCAGCATCAGCGACGGGTTGTGCATGAAGAAGCCCTTCTTGCCGAAGAGCATGTCGAACGTGTAGAGGAACTGCGCGAACGGCCGCGGGCGGATGATGCCCGTCATGGTGGTGGTGAACGGGCTGCCCGGCCACGCGAGGTACTCCGGATTCATGTTCAGCGGCTTCAAGAAGTCGCCGCCAATCTGGTAGTTGATGAGGTGGCCTGTCAGGATGCAAGGTAAGGTCGCGAGGCCGCACGCGACGACCGCTGCAAGGCGGCGCGTGCGCACGGCGACGACGAGCAGCACCGCCGGCACCAGCGGCGGGCCGACGCCGAGGTCGAGGTTGTAGGCGAACCCGGTCAGCAGACCCGCGCCGACGAGCGCGCCCCACGCCGTGCGCCCGGCGCGGGCCGCGTCCGCGATCCGGCACAGTAACACGCACAGCGCCGCGACCGCGCCGAGTTGCGCGATATGGTTGTTCGCGCTGCGGGTGTACGCGGGGAGCATGGTCGCCATCACGAACGCGCCGAGCCACCACAGCCGCCACTTCGGTTCGAGGCCGGCGCGCGTGCCGAGCGCCCACATGCACCCGATCGCGACCGCGAACCCGGTGCCGCTGAGCAGCACGCACATGACCCACGCGAACACGTCCGGGCGCGCGCTCGGCGCGGGCGCGCCCAGCGCCACGAGCGCGCGGTACGCGCCGGCCAGCGGCAGGCTCACCAGCGGCGGCTTGTCGGAGTAATAGCGGCCGTTGATGAGGAGCTTGTCGAGGGTGGCGCGTGCCAGGACCGGGTTCGCCGGGTCGTAGGCCGGCGGGCCGCCGCGCTCCAGAAACGTGGTGCCGTCAATGCAGAATGTGCCGCGCTCGACGAGCGCCTCCACCGACGCGAGCCGGCTCCCGTCGTTCCACGACGACGCATACGGCTTCGCCCCGGCCGCCGCGAGCACGAACGCGCACGCCGCCAGAACCCACGCCGCCGCCGGACGATCCGCCCACGTCATGCACACCCCCCGCGAGACGGCGGACGATAGCGAACCGCGTGTAACGACGCAACGCCGACCGTTACGCCCGCGTTACGTCGCGCGGTACACTGGGTTCGTCGGAACATCGGTTGTCGGTCACACTTCGCGAACGGAGGGCGTGTCATGTCACGTGCAATGGTGGTTCTCTCGGCGCTGTGCGGAACCCTTCTGGCCGCGGTGGTCGCGCTGGGCGACCCGCTGCCCACAGCCCCCATGCCCAAAGTGGTGCCCGAGGCCATGATCGACAAGGACATCACCGCGGACGTAAAGGACTGGAACTCGGCCAAGTTCGCGGCCCCGCCCAGCCAGTTCCGCGCCGGCCACGTCAAGCCGCGCAAACTCGACGCGAAGGCGCACAAGAAACTGGCCGACGGGTTCAGCGTGCAACTGCCCAGCGGCGCGCCGATCCCCACGCCCACCGTCTACCGCGGCAAGGTGTACGTGAGCGGCGGGTTCCACAGCAAGGAGTTCTACTGCTTCGACGCGACCACCGGGGCACTGGTGTGGGCCATCGACCTCGACGACGACGGCCCGACCGCGGCCGTGTGCGACGGCAGCGTGTGCGTGTTCAACACCGAGAGTTGCACGCTGTTCGCCGTGGACGCCGACACCGGCAAACACCTCTGGTCGCACTGGCTCGGCGACCCGCTCACCAGTACGCCGACCATCGCCAACGGCGTCGTGTTCACCTCGTACCCGGCCAACGGCGGCGGCGTGGGTGGGCAGCAGCAGAACCTCAACCCTGGCCAGAACGCCAACCCCGCGCCGAACATCAAGCCCGACGTAAAGGAGCAACCTCAGCCGATCAAAGAGCAGCCCGCGAAGCCGGCGGACATGAAGAAGGCCCCGCCGTGTTCGCACGTACTGATCGCGCTCGACCTGAAGACCGGCAAGATTCTGTGGCAGAAGTGGATCGAGAGCGACGTAATGAGCGCCCCGGTCGCCACCGATAAGGAACTATTCTTCACTACGTTCGGCGGCGTGGTCTACAAGTTGGCGCAGAAGGACGGCGAGGTGCTGTCCGCGGTGCGGACCCGCGCGACCTCGGCCCCGGTGGTGGTGGGCGACGACGTGTTTTTCAGCCGCCGCACCGACAAGAACGGGGCCGCGTGCGCCGAAGAGGGGAACGTTGCGTGGAGCCAGAAGGGGGGCGCGCAGCGCGCCACCGGCCGCGCCCGCGAAGCCGTGTACCTCGACGAGCGGGTGCAGGCCGTGACCGAACTCGCCAAGAACGCGCAAGCGCTCGACGCAAGCAACGGGTTCGCGGGCGGCGCGCCGGCACAGGCCAACCCCGGCGCGGCGAAGGGCAACATCGGCCAGTCCAACGTGAGCAGTATGCAGGCGTTTCAAGGCTCGCGCGTGCTGCACATGGGCGGCCGGAACTACAGTTGCATGGGTGACTCGGTGGTGTGCAACGACCCCAAGACCGGCAAGGAACTGTGGAGCTACAAACTCGACGGCGACCTGAAGAAGCAGGGCGGGTTCCTGGGCGCGCCCCCGGCCGCCGCGGGCGGCGATCTCATCATGACGACGCTCAAGGGCGACGTGATCCGCCTGAACGCCGAGGGCAAGGTGGTGAAAACGTGGGAAACGAAGTCGCCGACGCGGTTCCAGGCCGCGGTCGAGGGCGGGCGCATCTACGTGGGCACACAAGACGGCAAGCTGATCTGCATCGACACGGGCGACAAGGCGCTGACCGGCTGGACCTGCTGGGGCGGCAACCCCCAACACACCGGCGTGGGGAAGAAGTAACGCCAACGAGTCGCGCACAAATGCGCAGAACGCGCCTCGGGCGAACGCCGGGGGCGCGATCCGAGTGGTTCGGTCGTCTCAAGTCCTGAGCGGAGGGAGCGCGCCGTGAAGCAACTGACAATTGTGGTGAAGCCGTTTCGCGCCGAGGCCGTGCTGCGCGCGATCGCCGCGCTCGGTGTGACCGCGTGCGCGGTGCGCGAGGCGAAGGGCTACGGCCGGCAGAAGGGCTACCTGGACCGCTACCGCGGGTCCGAGTACAGCACCGCGTACCTGCCCAAAGTCGAGATCACCGTGTGGGCGACGGACGAGCAGGCCGCGGCGCTGGGCGAGGCCGTGCCGAAGGTGGCCCGCACCGGGCGCATCGGCGACGGCAAGGTGTTCGTCGTGCCCGCTGCCTGGAACGAGCCGCTCGAGTTCTGAACGGCCCGCCCCGTGGTGACATCACTGCGGTGGCTGCTGCTCCTCGTTCTTGATGCTCTCCTTCGGCGGGTGGAAGAACACCGCCAGCAGCAGCGCCCCGGCGAACGCCGCGCCCATCGAGTACTGGAAGATCGCCGAGTACTGCAGCTTGTCGCCGGTCTTGTACATCACGCCGAGTTGCCCGCAGATCAGGTTCGCCACGAACGGCCCGAAGCCGAGGATCAGCACGTTGAACAGCCCCTGCGCGCTGGAGCGCACGTCCTTCGGGAAGAACTCGTCCACGAAGATGTAGACCGTGGCGAAGAAGAACGCGTAGCAGATGCCGTGCAGCACGTTCACCGTGATCGCGGCCCACGGCTCCGGGTAGAACGCGAACACCGCGAACCGCGCCCCGTGGCCCAGCACGCCCACGATCATCGTCGTGCGCCAGCCGAAGCTCTTGAGCACGTAGCCCAGTGCGAGCATCGTCAGGATTTCCGCGATCTGACCGATCTTCATCACCGGCAGCACCCAGTTCGCCGGGATGCCAACCCCGCCGTCGGCGCGGGGCGTCTGGAGGAACCCGGCGGTCCAGTAGAAGAAGCTCTGGTGAACGGCCGCGTCGATGAACGTGACCAGGAACAGCACCGCGACGAACGGGTGCCGCAGCAGCTTCGCGGCCTTGAGCGCGGCGAACGACCCCTCGCCGGGCGCGGCCGGTTTGGGCGGCGTGTGCGGCAGCGTCGGGCTGATCGCCGCGAGCACGAACGCCGACACCCCCGCGACCAGGAAGATGTACCGCTGCGCGGTCGAGGCTTCGAGGCCGTCCTTCGAGGTGCCCAGCGCCTTGCCGATCCACTCGAAGAAGCCGACGTCGCCCATCGCGGGCACTTTGGCCCAGTTCACCAGGATGAAGATGAACGGCCAGCTCGCGACGATCCAGCCGATGGTGCCCCACACGCGCACCGGGCCGAACTCGCGGGCCGGGTCTTTGAGGTTCGCGAACGCGATCGAGTTGGTGATCGAGACGGTCGGCACGTAGAAGATGCAGTGCAGGAACATCAGCCCGAAGAACAGCCAGAACGGGGCCAGCGGGGTCTTCGCGTCGCCCAGCGCCCAGTCCTGCCCGGCCGCGTCCTTCTTCCGCTCCGCGACCACGAACGTCACGTTGAACCGCGGGTCTTTGAGCTTCTTCGCGGCGCGCTCGTCGGGTGTCGCGGCGTCGAACGCCTTCTTGTCGTGCTCGAACGCGGCCCAGAACTTGGTGGCCTTGCCGATGTCCGGGGCCAGCTTCGCGCGGTCTTCGGGCTTCGCGTTCACGTAGTCCCGGAGCTGCACCTTCTCGTCCTCGGACCAATCGGCCCTGTCCTTGTCGTCGGTCGCGGTCACGTTGTCCACGATCACGCGCGTCTTGTCCGGGAACTCGCCCACCCCCTGCGTGAGCTTGTCGTCCTTCGCCACGATCTTCACTTCGGCCACCTGACCGGGGCCGGTGCCGACGGGCACTTGCAGGAAGAACAGGCCGAGGATCGCGGCCCCGCCGATGACGTGGCTGAGGCCGAGGAACTTCTCCGCCGCGAACTTCCGGTCGGCGAACTGAGTGCTGAACAGCAGCGCGACCAGCGCGCCGATGTTGAACGCCCCGAAGATGAGCGCGTTCTGCCAACCGGCGAACTTCAGACTCGGGATGTAGGCGAAGCCCAACTCGAACCACGCTCCCCAGATGAAGATCTGGAGGAACATCATCAGGCACAGCTTGCGGCGCAGGGTTTTTGCGCGAGCATCGGGAAGAGGATCGGCGGACATGTCGGCTCCGGGTGTGGCGCGAGGAATGCCGCTGAATGTAAAACCGCGACCGCCCCGCGGCAACTAAGAAGCCGAGAACCGCGGATCGGGCCGACCCGCGGGGGGCGAATTGGTAGTTTCGAAAAAGTGTTGCACAAATCCTCAGTACCCGAGATCGCGCCCGCGCCGGGCGAATTGGTAGCGCGCGAAAAGTGTTGCACAAAACACCCCCGATGGAAGGTTGTCGCGGCCCGAGGCGGGCGACCCGCGAGCGCCTTGCACAAAACCGGTGGCCCCGAGCGGGCGGATCGCGAACCTGTTACACAAGACATCACCGTTGAATGTGCCCTCCGCCCACAAACTCGCCACCACCTCGAATAATATACGGAATTACAGATTCGTCAAGGTCGGTTGCCGCGCGTATCACGTCAGAATCGCACCTCTCCCGGAGTCGCGGCATGAACTCGCTCCTGCTCTCCGTCGCGCTGCTCGCGCCCGCGCAGCCCGCCGCCAATGACGTCGGCGTTCTCCCGCTCGGCGCGGACGGCAAGCCGCTCAACCTCGACTTCGAGACCGGCACGCTCAAGGACTGGACGCTCGCCGGCGACGCCTTCAAGGACCAGCCCATCAAGGGCGACACGGTCGTGAAGCGCCGCGCGGACAACCGCAGCCGGCACCAGGGCGAGTACTGGATCGGCGGGTTCGAGAAGGTGCAAGACAAACCGGTCGGCACGCTCACGAGTGTGCCGTTCAAGGTGACGCACCCGTGGGCCAGCTTCCTCGTCGGCGGCGGGCCGCACACGCTCGAAACGTGCGTCGAGGTCGTGCACGGCAAGGACGTGATCTTCCGCGCCGCCGGCACCGAGGCCGAGGACATGTACCGCGTGGTGGTTGACCTCGCCAAGTACAAGGACAAGGACATCTTCGTGCGCGTGGTGGACAAGCACACGGGGCACTGGGGCCACATCAACTTCGACGATTTCCGCTTTCACGCCCAGAAGCCGAGCTTCCCGCAAGCGCCGCAGCCGTTGACCGCGGACACCTACAAGCACGCCGGCTTGAAGCCCGAAGAGGCGGTAAAAGCGATGACGCTGCCGCCGGGGTTCACGGCCAGCGTGTTCGCCGCGGAGCCGGACGTTCACCAGCCGGTCGCGTTCACCATCGACCACCGCGGCCGGCTGTGGGTGGTGGAGGCGTACTGCTACCCGCGCCGGCACCCGGAGAAGGGGCCGATCATTCCCGCGGTCGCGGGCAAGCCGCGCGAGGGCGACAAGATCGTCATCTTCGAGGACACCGACGGCGACGGGAAGCATGACAAGCGCACGGTGTTCATGGAGGGGCTGAACCTCGTCAGCGGCATCGAGGTCGGCTTCGGCGGTGTGTGGGTCGGAGCGGCTCCGTACCTGCTGTTCATTCCGCACGACGAGAAGACCGACAAGGCCGGCGAGGTGAAGATTCTGCTCGACGGCTGGGGCTATCGCGACACGCACGAAACTCTGAACAGCTTCATCTGGGGGCCGGACGGCTGGCTGTACGGCTGCCACGGCGTGTTCACCTACTCGAACGTCGGCAAACCGGGCTGCGAGGACAAGGACCGCGCCTACATCGACGCCGGCATCTGGCGCTACCACCCGACGCGGCACACGTTCGAGGTGTTCGCGCACGGCACCAGCAACCCGTGGGGGCTGGACTACAACGCCACCGGCGACTTCTTCATCGAGGCGTGCGTCATCCCGCACATGTGGCACATCGTCCAGGGCGGGCGGTACGCGCGGCAGGCGGGCAAGCACGTCAACGACTACACCTACGACGACATCAAGACGATTGCCAAGCACCGACACTACGCCGGGCCGACCCCGCACGGCGGCAACGGCCGCAGCGACAGCGCCGGCGGCGGGCACGCGCACGCCGGCCTCATCTGCTACCAGGGCGGGGTGTGGCCGAAGGAGTACCACGGCAAGCTGTTCATGGGCAACCTGCACGGCCACCGGCTCAACGTGGACGTTATCACGCCGAAGGGGAGCGGCTACGAGGCCGACCGCAACCCGGACTTTATGCTGATGAACGACAAGTGGTCGATCCCGCTGGCTCTGCGCATCGGGCCGGCCGGCAACGTCTACATGCTCGACTGGTACGACAGGCAAATCTGCCACACCAATAACCCGCAGGTGTGGGACCGCACCAACGGCCGCATCTACAAGATCAGCTACAAGGACGCGAAGCCGGTCAAAAACCTCGACCTGTCAAAAGCGACGTGGGCGGAGTTGGTGAAGTATCAGGAGCACGAGAACGACTGGTACGCGCGCACGGCGCGGCGAATCATGCAGGAGCGCGTTAGCCGCGAGCCGAAGACGAGCGCGGATGCCCGCGCCGCGCTGGTGAAGATGGCGAAGGAGAATAAAGAAGAAGCCATTCGCCTTCGCGCGATGTGGGCGCTGCACGTCACCGGCGGTGTTCCGGCCATCAATCGCGAAGAAACGGACCAAGAGGTGGCGTGGGTTGCGCGTCTCGCTAGCGAGGAGAATGACCCGCAGGTAATAGCTGGGCTATGTAGGTCAATCGCCCGGAATCGGTCCGCACCAATCACACGTAGGGCTGTTGCTTCGGCGTTACTCAGGGTGCCTGCCGAGGAACGGTGGGGCACGCTCGAAATCCTCGTTCGTTCAGACGATGCGGCCGACCACAACCTGCCGTACCTGTACTGGTACGCGCTCGAACCACTGTGCGCGAGCGACCCGGTGAAGGCGCTCGAACTGGCCGCGCAGGGCAAAATCCCCTTCGTGTTCCAGTGCGCCGCGCGGCGGGTTGGCGCGCTCGGCACGCCGAAAGCCTTCGACCTGCTCACACTCAGGCTCGCGATCGCGCGGACGGACGGCGAGCGCGTCGCGTACTTCCGCGGGCTGCAAGAAGGGGCGAAGGGCCAGCGTTCCCTACCGATGCCGAAGGACTGGGCCGTTGCGTTCGAGGTGCTGATGAAGTCCCCGGATGCAGCGGTGCGGAATCAGGCGCTCGGCCTCGCGGCCACCTTCGGCGACGCTCGGGCACTGAGTACGCTCCGCAAGGTGCTGGCCGATGCGAAGGCCGACACCGCGGCCCGACTCGCGGCCCTCACGGCGCTCGTGGATGCCCGCGATGCCGAGATGGTGAACCTCCTTCTGGACTTCGTCAACAACACCGAGCCCCCGGCCGCCGGCATCCGCGGGGCCGCCCTTCGCGGGCTGGCGGCGTTCGACGACGCCCGAACCTCGGGCGTCATCATCGCCAAGTACGCCGCGTTCTCGCTGGCCGAGAAGCGCGACGCGCTCGCCACGCTCGCGGCCCGTAAGAGCTATGCGAGCGACCTGATGAACGCGGTCGCGGCGAAGACGGTGCCTTCGACCGACGTGCCCGCGGAGATCGTCCGCCAGTTGCGCGGCTACGGCGACGCCACGCTCGACAAGCAGATCGCGGACCTGTGGGGCATCGTTCGCGACACGCCCGCGGAGCGCAAGCAGCTCATCGCCGGGTGGAAGAAGCGGCTGACGGCGAACACCGCGCCGCCGGGCGACGCGAACCTCGGCCGCACCGTGTACGCCAAGACGTGCCTGAACTGCCACGCGCTCTACGGCACCGGCGGGAAGGTCGGCCCGGAGATCACCGGCGCGAACCGCGGCAACATCGACTACCTGCTCGACAACATCCTCGACCCCAGCGCGGTCATCCCGAAGGAGTACACCGCGACCCGCATCGTCACCACGGACGACCGCAACATCGTCGGCATCGTGAAGAGCGAAGTGAACGGCGTGCTCACCATTCAGACCGAGCGCGAAGTTCTCACGCTCGCGGTGAAGGACATCGCCAGCCGCAAGGCGTCGGAGCTGTCCATGATGCCCGACGACATCCTGAAGCAGGTGAACGAGCACGAGTTCCGGTCGCTGATCGCGTACCTGCAAACGCAGTCGCAGGTGCCGATGCTCGCGAACGCCGATAACGCGAAGGAGTTCTTCAACGGCAAAGACCTGACCGGCTGGGACGGCGACGCCGGCCTGTGGGCCGTCGAAAACGGCGAGATCGTCGGCAAGTCCGCGACCGGCCTGAAGAAGAACACGTTCCTGAAGTCGCACGTCGCGGTGGAGAACTTCAAGCTGTCGCTGAAGGCGAAGCTTACGCCGAACAAGGAGAACAGCGGCATTCAGTTCCGCAGCGTGCCGCTGCCGGACGGCGAGATGCGCGGCCCGCAGGCCGACATCGGGGCCGGCTGGTGGGGCAAACTCTACGAGGAGAGCGGTCGCGGGTTGCTGGCGAAGGAGGGCGGCGAGAAGTTCGTGAAGCCGGACGAGTGGAACGAGTACGTCGTGGAAGCTGTCGGCGCGCGCGTGCGCATCTGGATCAACGGCAACCTCTGCACCGACTACGAAGACGACAAGCTCGCCCGCCGCGGCATCGTCGGCCTGCAACTGCACAGCGGCGGCCCGCTCGAAGTGCGGTTCAAGGAACTGAAACTGGAAGTGCTGAAGTAAATCAAGGAGTCTCACGCAAAGCCGCGAAGACGCAAAGAAGACAAGAGAAGGCGAGGCGAGTGTAAAGGCAACGCGCCGACAAACTGGCCCGTCTTGTCTGACAGTCCTTCTGCCGTCTTCTCCTGCATTCTTTGCGTCTTCGCGGCTTTGCGTGAGACGGCTATTTATTGGGAACCTCAATGAAGCTCACGCTGTACGTTTGGCGGCAGAAGTCGCGCACCGAGGCCGGGCGGATGGTCCGCTACTACCTCGACGGCATCAGCCCCGATATGTCGTTCCTCGAGATGCTCGACACCCTTAACGAGCAGCTCACGCGCGGCGGCGAGGAGCCGGTCGCGTTCGACCACGACTGCCGCGAGGGGATCTGCGGCT